>JABXKT010000055.1 GCA_013619155.1 Desulfobacteraceae bacterium | reverse complement strand
ATGAGAAGGCCCCTGACAGGTTTTCCGAAGAAGACGTAGCCTGATGAAGGGACGACAAAAGCGCCGATCATGATACCCCAGAAACGCAGTCGCTTTTGGAGTCGTGAGTGTCCGTCCATGATTAGTATCCTTTGGGCCGCGGAAGCATTGATGCACCCGTGTCCATGTAGCTTGAGAGATCCAGGTACCGGGATCTGTGGATCACGAACCAGACCGAGGCGAGGAAGTAGAAGGCGCACCCGGAGGCGATGTTGATCCAGTACCCGAAGTACATGCCCGCCAGGGTCGCCGTGGTGAGCACGAGAAGCAGGAGGGTGGGCAGCGGGTGAAGGGGGGCGGTGTAGCCCCGCTTGATGCTTCCCATGGGGTACATCTTTCGGAATTTGAACATCATGATTCCGGTGAGCAGGTAGACGAGAAGGGCGGAGAGGATGGAAAAGGTCACCACCTGATCCAGCATCCCTGTAAACCCGAAGGCGATGGCGATGGGCAACAGAAAGAGAATGGCCCGGTAGGGGGTGTTGTATTTCGGATGAAGAACGGCAAAAAGATCAGGAATCAGGGTGTCCCGGGCCATGGCGTACCAGGCACGGCTTGCATCGGCGATGCATCCGTTGGCGCTGGCCAGGCAGGCGAGGATCGTGCCGATAAAGAGCAGGTGAATGACCAGGGGCATGTGTGTCGCCATGGCGGCATCAAAGAGGGGATAGACGGAACCGGCGAGTTTGCCAGCGGGAAGCAGGCCGGAACAGACAAACCATGTGGCCGTGGCTCCGATGATGAGGGTGACAAGGCCCACCACGGCCCCCACGGGAAGGGCGCGGTGGGTGGAGCGGCACTCTTCTGCGGCCAGCACCGTGCCTTCGATTCCCAGATAGAACCAGCACCCGAACTGAAACGCCCCGAGAATGCCCATCCATCCGTAAGGCAATCCGTTGGTCATCTCGTGGATGCGAAGCAGGCTTGCCTCAGCCGAGTAGAACCGGGTGCTGAAAAGAAGAACGCAGATGGTGATAAAGGCGATGCCCGTCAGCACGATGTTAAGGGTGAGGGTGGCGTGGGTTCCCCGATAGTTGAGCCAGGTGAGTGCCAGGAGGCTCAGGAGAACATAGGGGAGGGCCTGGACATCCGGACTGAGCGTTTTTAGAACTTCTCCCACCACCAAGGCATCGGCGGCTTCGAGCATCACGTACTCAAAGACAAGCATAAGCCCCACGTTAAAGGCGGCAAGGGGGCCCAGCAGGTATTTGGCCATGGCGTACTGACCGCCCGACTCTGGGATCACCGAGCCCATCTCTGTGGTGATCATTACAATGCAGATGTAAAGGATACCCATCACCCAGCAGGCGATGAGAGCTCCCAGGGATCCTCCCTTGACGATTCCGAGGTTCCACCCCATGAATTGCCCCACCAGAACGACGCCGACCCCCAGAGCCCATATGTGAAGTGGTCCCAGGGTTTTGTGCAGCGCCGATGCCTTGCTCTTCTCTTGCACGTGAGTTAAATCTGTTTTTTCCATCATCTATCCTGTTTATTGCAGTGCCGTGCACTGCGGTGTCTGATCTGTATTGAATGACGCCGCCATGCCAGTCCTTACTGGCGTCCCTGCTCCTTTGATTCTCTGATCCGGGCTGTTTCCACCCGAACCACATCTGCGATGAGCTGAAAGGCGATGAGTGCGCACAACCCCCACGCCACTGCGTTCATGATTTTCCAGAAACCCATGGGCTCTCTCCTTCGTCGGTCAGACGAATAGACATATTAAAATGGACAAAAATGGTTGTTTTTATGGCGCTCTATGGCTGGTCCGTAGCGGTGTTTTTGTAGCGCTCACGGATGGTCAGCTTCAGTCCTTTGTCGGAGCGTGGCAGCAGGTAGACAAAGTAAATAACAAGGGCTCCGAATGTGAGGCCAACGGTGGGAAGGTCCAGTAGGTAGTGGATCCCGGCGTCGCTCTTTCCTTTAAAAATCATGGTGGAGAGCAGGATGGCAAAGCAGAGCAGCATGACAAACAGGGTGTCGAAAAGAACAAGCCAGGGGTTCGTCTTTTTCATGGTTCCTCCTTATTCCTGGCCTGTGGAGGCCAGGATATCTTCGGTGTAAATGGATTCACGGTTCCGCTTCAAATGGATGAAAACGGCGGCAAGGGAGGCCGTGGCAAAGAGGCAGATAAGCAGCGCGGCGGCAAAAATAAGGGTCGCCACCACTTGGGTGGGGGCGATGGCACGCACGGACGTCATGGCAAACATGATCATGGCCCAAAGGGCAATCATGGCGGTCACAATGGCGGCACAATCACTGATGAAGAGTCGGTGTATTTTTTTCTTCAAGGGTCCGGTTCCTGTGGTTGGGGGTTTCATATAATTCACCATCTATCTGAGCAACAAGCAGGTCCGGCCCCCCTAGGAACATGGAGGGAGGGATGTGTGAGGCAGGGAGGCCCATAGGTCGCCAGGGTGTATCAATGGTATGGGCATCTTCTTTAACAAGATGCGTGCCATGGTGGCTTACGGGAGGGATGATTTGGCTCTTGATGCTTATTTTCTTTGAAAGTCAGGGGGATGCGCAAGCGGGCTTGTGTCTTTGACCTCAGGTTGAAAGAAAAGGGGGGGGAGGGGTAATTCAGAAGGGGGCATCTTTTGTCCCCTATCCGTGAACGCATGTTCTGGATGGGCGTTGAGTGGAAGCTGCCGATATCCCCGATATGGGAATTCGCCTCGGACGCAACGAAGATTCTGGATGGATGAGCCGCAGGGGCCATGGTCTCTATGCGTGAAATACCGATGAAGATATCTCTACTGGCATGAGAAACCTGGCCCCTATTTAACCTTGCCGCTATAGGCATCGCTTTTGGTCTGTTTTTTTTGTGCCAGCCTGAATCATCAGGGGTCGTCATTGATTGTCGCTGGCGGTCCCTGACAGCCGATTAGCTTTCGGCCAGAAATCCGTCATGAAATGACACGATGCCTTGCGGCGGGGTATCGTTGAAGGGCAACGCCATGAAAAACTCCTGGGGAATGCCTTTATAAACGAGGGCTGGAACGTTGGTGAACCCGAAGCGTCTGTAATAGCCGGGATCCCCTACAAGTACGCAGCCGTTGCCCCCCATCTGCTTCAACCGGGATAATCCTTCGTTGATAAGTAATGTTCCAATGCCTGCCTTCTGAGACCCCGGTATCACAGAGACCGGGCCCAGGCCGTACCACCCCTTTGTGCCGTCCGATATGGTGACCGGTGAAAATGCCACATGGCCCATAATGTTTCCCTTTGTCTCTGCCACAAGAGAGAGGCTGAGGGCGCCTGCTTTGCGTAGGGCATGGATGATGTAGTGTTCGGTCTGGTTGCTGATTTCAAGGTGCATGAAGGCAGCAACGGTCACCTGGGTGATGGCCTCGATATCGGCTGTTGTTTCGCTTCGTATGATCATGTAATTCTCCGTATGGTGAATGGCCAGAAATGATCGCCACGCCATCTTTTTTTTCTGATTACCACTTATTCTCAGCCATCACGACAATGATGTGCTTATACATTCTTTTAACAACTATTTCAGATTGTAAGGGAAAAAGCCTCCGGTGGCCCTGCCGGGGGCCAACCTTTTGCAAAAGGTTGCCACACTATTTTTAATAGTGACCATGACGGGCCGAGAGGCCCGTCATGGTCACTAAATTGGAGTCCAGGGGCCCACTCCCTGGCCGCCGGAGGCCTATATTTTCTTTTCAGATGAACCCGCTTACCGCATATGTGGCTGTAAAAGGATGGTAATCAGGTTTTTTTTAGAATCATAAGGGGACGGCCCACGCTTAGTGTTTCATCTTTCCCATTTTTTTCATTTTCCGAACCTCGCCTGCGATCCATTTCCCCTGCTTTTTCTCCACACGGGAGGCCCCCAGTGCATCACGCTCCATAAGGAAGGTGAGCTCCTTTTGCTGCTTGAAGTAGCTCTCAAGCCTTTCGTGGGATAGCTCGCCCTCTTCACACGCTCTTTTCACCCGGCAGCCGGGTTCACGGTTATGGGTGCAGTCTGGGAAACGGCATGATCGAGCCCAGGTCTCGATCTCGGGAAAGGCACGTTCGGTGCTTCCGGTATCCCAGAATGCGATCTCCCGAATGCCGGGGTTGTCGATGAGAAGCCCTCCTCCGGGAAGCTGGATGAGATCCCTGGTCGTGGTGGTGTGGACCCCTTTGCTCCCATGCGCACTGACCTGCCGGGTGGTTTGAATCTCTTTTCCGGCCAGATGGTTCACGAGGGTGGATTTCCCCACCCCTGATGAGCCCAGAAGGGCCACGGTCTTGCCTGGGGTCAGGTAGGCCCCAAGGGGGCCCATTCCTGTCATGCTCAGGCACGAGATGGGGTGAACCGGCACCCCGAAGGCGATGGACTCTACCTCGTCTACAAAGGCGTCCACGCTCTCATGGAGATCGACTTTACTGAGGAGGATCACCGGGGTGCAGCCGCAGTTGTAGACCAGGGTCAGGTATCGCTCGATGCGCCTGAGGTTAAAATCACGATCCAACCCGCAGACAATAAAGACCCAATCGAGGTTGGAGGCGATGATCTGGCTTCGGGTGGCCGAGGTCTCCTGGGCCCCACGGTTGCCTGAGGCCCCGCGGGACAGGGCGTTTTTTCTGGGCACCACCGAGGTGATGCGCTGGCCGTTTAAAATCACCCAGTCCCCGGTGGCGGGAAAGAGGCCGCCCTCATCTGCTCTGGCGTAGACCTTTCCTGCCGCAGGCACAAGGCTTTGAGAGGTGCCATCGTGGACGGAAAAGAGGTTCTTTCGAACTCCGGTGACACGGGCCATGGTGGTGCCCCTCTCAAGGCGGGCCGCATGGGTTGCCTCCTCTTCGGAAGAGAGGCCCAAGGCTGAAAAGGGGGTCACCTTTTTATCCCCCAATGATTTTGCAAAGAAAACTCGGGTGAGCCCACTCTCATCACTCGCCTTTGTCTCCTCTCTCCAGCCGTTTCTTCGATAAAATGCGCAGGCATCCTGATTCTCTTCAAAGCACTCGAGTGTCATGCGGGGGTTTCTTTCAGAGAGGAGGACTTCGCAGTGCGCAAGAAGGGTGCTTCCCACCCCGATCCCTTGAAATTCAGGGCTTACCATGATGATGTGCAAAAGGGGCGCGTTGACAATGGCATACCCGCAGATTGTCTCTCCCTTAAGGGCGGTGAGTCCTCTTCTCCACCCCGTGTCAATGTCGCGGTCTGAATCGCCGCTGTCCATAAAGCGTTCAATGGCTTCTAAGGGGAGAAAGGCACTGTCGTTGGTTCGAATCGTCTTTCGGGCGATGCGTTTTATCTGTTTCAGGTCTTTTTTGATGGTCTTTCGAATGGTGATACCCAATGGTCTATCCTTTAACATTGCCATGCGTGTAAACCACGCGTGCAGATGTAATGCCGTATGATTTCAGAATTATTCATGTGTTTTCAGGCTTGGATATCGTTGCCGGGTCGGCAGGATGCACCGGTGGTGCGAGGGAATGAGCTGGACTGTGGGTGCATCACAGGTGTGAGGCGCCTCGTCCTGTAGAAGATGGGCGCGGTCAGGCTGGTGCCGGACCGGTTATCTAGTCTGTCTCATTCGCTACCGGGCGGCAACGAACAACACAAGCTCCATGCGTGATGTGGTCATAAAAAAGAGAGTTCCTTTCCGGCGGAGCCGGGGAAGTTGGTATTATTTTTGATATTTTATTACGCTTGCGGGGTCTGAATGTCAAGGGGGGAGGGGAGCGGTGCGTCGATTCATGGGGCCTCTTTTCACAGCGAGGTTGTTTTGAGATGAATCGACGGTCTGTTGTGTGACATGTGGGATGGTTTGCCTTCGATAAAGGGGGGCCTTCTCTTATTCACATGGTATCGAAAGGGGCGATATCTCTTCATTGACATGAAAAACCGGCCCCCTATTTCATTCGTCGCTTATGGGCACGTCGTGGCGTGGGACCCCTTTACCAGGCGAGTTTTTTTCCTTGCCAGGTCAAAAACGTGCCACTTTGTTCTATGGTTAAATGACGTATCAAATGAACAATGCCGGAAGCACTCTCTTCTGCCGATATACTTGCCGCGTCTCCCCCCATGTCTGTCTTGACCCACCCGGGACTTACGGGGCATACAACAATTCCTTCCGATTTAAGCTCTGCTGCCAGGATCTGCATTGCTTTGTTCACCGCAGCTTTGGAGGTGCGATACGCATACATGTCTGTGCCCCCGTTGTTTAGAGCGCTCATGTGGCTGGACAGAGTCACAATGCGTGGTGACAAAGATCTCTTTAGTTGGCCAAGCAGTGCGCGACTTACCATGGGGGGGGCGATCGTGTTCACTGCAAACGTATGGAGCCAGTCCTGTGGGTCCATTGTCTCCAAATATTGCTGCTTCGGTCCGATGATTCCTGCATTATTGATCAAGATGTCGATTGTATCCCCACAGAGCCATTCAAGACCATGAGTTAAAACTCATAGATGAGCGCATTGACGATGAAATGATTAATACATTAATGAGTGAACAGGGGCCATGGTCTCTATGCTTGAAATACCGATGACGATATGAGGATCTTGCGTGGGTGTTTAACACGCCTCTATTCAAAGAAAAACCTATCTTTAAGCCTCGCCAATAAAATTGATGAAAGACTTTAAGATGGGGATGCCATGCTTCCCTTCCGTATGGTCCAGACCGATTCGGGTCAGAGATGTGTCTATCATGCAATCAGTCGCACTGCGCTGGACGGCTTACCCTTTAAAAAACGTAAAAAAGATGAACGGGTGCGTGTGATCCGGCGGTTTTTTCATGATCTATGCCCTGGATGTGCTGGGCTTTTCGATTATGGACGCCCATTTTTATCTGCTGATCGAGATGAGCCCGGGCGATATGTTTGTCAATGAGGTGGTGAGGCGGCGATTTATGCTTCCCCATAAGAAGGGGGCCCAATTCCCCTACGGGAAGATCGATCATTTATAGGGAGCGATTTTCCCGTCTCTTCCATTATAGGAAGGGTATTAAGGGCTCTGGCAAAAAATAAATAAAGGGATTTCATAAGAATGACGCTGCGCTTTGCCCCGAGGAACGAGGGGCCAAGCGCAGTGGTGAATTGCTTTCGAGGCGACTCACTTCACCCACCGAGGCACCCAAGCTAAAGATGCCTCGGTGGGCCCTGCCGGGAGCCAACCGTTTGTAAAATATGGCATCCAGGGTCCGAGTCCTTAGCCGCCGGCGGCCCATTTTTTGGTCATTTTAACCATAGAAGGCCTCATTTTTTGTCCATTTTATTTTTGCGCAGGCCCTTTTATTTATCATAAAAACTATATCACCCATCAGAAAACAATATTTTACAAACCCCCTGCAACGCGTTATTTACCCATCTCTTCCATGTCTGTGCCGGGTAGTCCCGACCGGGCATGACCACCATTATTGCATTGCAGGATAACGATATGAACGACGCATTTATCATGGCCCTCTTCTGGGGTCTTGGGGGCGTGGTGAACGGTATCGCCGGATTCGGCTGCGCCCTCATCGCCACACCCCTATCCACCCAGTTTGTGGATCTCTCTTTGGCCATCCCGGCAGGAACCATCATCGGCCTTGCCATGAACACCCAGATGGGCCTTACATACCGAAAGTATGCCGACTGGAGCCGGTTGAAATTCCTGATTCTCGGCGCATTTCCTGGAGCACTCACCGGGGTGACCCTCATGAAAAAACTCCCAGGCGATTATCTTAAATTTGCCATGGGACTCTTTCTCGTCATCTATGCTGTGTGGGGACTCTTCTTTGAAGGGAAAAAACAGACGGTGGTCTCGAAGTACTGGGGTCTTCTGGCCGGCTACTGCTCTTCTGCCATCGGAACATCTTTTGGCATGGGCGGGCCGCCCACCATTGTCTACACCTCCCTCACCGGATGGAAGCAGGCGCAGGTTAAGGCAGGCATCGGGAGCTTCTTCATGTGTGCGGGTGTCATCATGGTCGCCGCCCAAGCCCTCGCCGGGTTCCAGAGCACCGCCTCCATCACACTGGCCCTCGTGGCCGTGCCATCGGCCATCTCTGGAGGATGGATCGGCATCCGCATCTCCCGCCTTATCGGAGATTTCTCTTACAGAAAAGTCCTCTTTTCCGTGCTGGCCTGCATGGGAACCATGATTCTATACAGAGCGGTCATCGCTTTGGCGGCATAAGGGACGAGGCCCCCATTTATAAAGGTAGAGACTCTGCTCAAGGAAGCCTCGGTTGGCCCTGCCGGGAGCCAAGCTTTTGAAATAGTTGCCAAACGGCTACCATCAAGTCACTCCGATTGAATCGAAGAATCACATCTGTAACCTGCTTTCGAGGTGGCACACCTCGCCGCCGGAGGCACCCAAACTTTTGCCAATTTTTATGCGCTGGGTTTGATAAACAAGTTTTTATAGTGACTGTGATGGGCCAAAGGCCCGTCACAGTCACAAACCTGGGTTCCAGGGGCCCTGTCCCTGGCCGCCGGAGGCTTGCTTTTCACATCCACTTTGACCATAGAAGTCCCTTGTTCATGGACGAAATAGTGACTTTAATCTCTCCTCGCTCCAACCCCCTTTGTTTCCTTCACTCCTTTAGTGTCTCCGCCCGCCTTGATAAGGGTACCTGTGGGGTCTCGCCATCTCGATCCCCCCCCATATGGTGAAATGTATAAAAAAAGCAAAATGGACCAAACCAACTATATTGTTAAATGTATTGGGAATTTAATTGCGACAGGAACGGGCCCTGTCCGCACCGTACGCTGCCGGCTTACTATACAGACTCCCTCTCTATATGTTACGGTCATGTTTACTCATAAAACGACAGTATTGAGTTAATAAAAACAGATACACCTCGCCTCCAAAGATCTCGGATTTACTTCTTTTGGGAAGGTATGCAGATATTGTGTGCACTTTTCTCCAGATAGTAAGGGACTGTGGATTCGAAATCTGTATCCAGTTTCACTGGCAGGCCTATACCCGATCAATAGGTATGGCCACCCATTCAAAAACCTTGTTTTTCAGGAGGATAGATGTTTAAGCATGTCAGGCCGCTCGTATTTTTCCCCACATTTTTCATTCTCATCTCAGCCATCATTGCAAGTTTTATTGACCTCGATGCATTTTTAAAATGTGCATCAGCTATCAATAACTACCTGCTCTCACACTTTGCCTGGTTCCTCTCAAGCATGAGCCTTATGATGGTTGTCACAGCGGCCATTGTCTATGCATCGCCCCTGGGTCGGGTTCGCATCGGGGGTGAAGATGCCGAGCCCCTTCTCTCATTACGGCAACTCTTCAGCATCACCATCTGCACCACCATCGCTGTGGGTGCACTCTTCTGGGCCACGGCAGAGCCCCTCTACCACATCTATAGCCCTCCGGCCTCATTGGGCCTCGCACCGGGAAGCGGAGAGGCCAAACTCTTTGCCATGGGCAACATCTTTCTCGAATGGGGCATCACTCCCTACGCCATCTACGGGGTTCCGGCCATTCTTTTTGCCCTGATGTTCTACAACCAAAAAGCCCCATTTTCAGTCACCAGCCTCCTCTATCCTCTCTTCGGAAACCGGCTTGGTGGAAGCAATTCGGCACTGCGCCAGATCATCGATTCCTTGTGCCTATACTCCCTGGTGGCAGGCATGGCATCCTCGTTGGGAACAGGTTCTATTTCCCTTGCCGGAGCCTTGAAGCAGATCTTTCCTGTCCTTAAAGACTACAACAGCTTCACCTTAGGCGCTGTGATGGCGGCCATCGTTGTCACCTTTGCCCTCTCGGCGATCAGCGGACTGAAAAAGGGCATCGCCAAACTCTCCAACATCAACACCGGGATGATGCTGGGCACCATCATTTTTGTCTTCATCTTCGGCCCCACGGCCCTCATCCTGAACTTCGGCGTGGAGTCCATGGGCTACTACTTTAATGAATTCTTCCGCTTGAGCCTCTTTACAGGTGCCGCTGCTGGTGACCCCTGGCCCGGATGGTGGCCTGTCTTCTACTGGGCGGTATGGTTCTCGTGGGCGCCCATCTCAAGCCTCTTTCTGGGGCGTATCCTCAAAGGGTATACCGTCCGAACCTCCATACTGATGATTATCGTGCTGCCTGCTCTTTTCAGTATGATGTGGATGACCATCCTCGGCACCACCGCCATGGACATCGACGCGGCCACCAATGGCTCCCTTAACGCCCTATTAAATGCCAACGGCGTCGACTCGGTTCTCTACGAGACCTTCCGGAGTCTCCCCATCAGCTCGGTGATGGTTGTGGTTCTCTTTTTGGTGGGTTTTTTAAACTACGTCACGGCGGCAGATTCCAGCACAGATGCTATCAGCAACCTCTGCACCGACGGTGTCTTTTCTGAGAATGTGGAGAGCAACATCAGCCTGCCCCAGAAACTCATCTGGGCCTCCGTCATTGGAACCACCTCATTTATCATGGTCAACTTCACCGGCCTTAAAGGGGTCAAGATGCTGGCCAACCTTGGTGGATTTCCCGCAGCCATTGTCTGCTCCCTGGCCATGTGTGCCCTGCTCAAGCTCGTCTATACTACCTCCGTTCAGGAGGCCAAGAAGACCAAGTCGGTGGAGCTACCACCGAGTGCGCAAGAGCTTGAAACGAGAGAATATCAACGCGCATCATAACCGTTGCCACCGTCAATATTTAAAGCCACCGCACCCCATGCCCGGATGAAAACGAGCGTGGGGCGGGGGCTGGTTTTTCCAGCCGCAATACCATTGCGACAGAATGCATGGGCACCGCCACGGTGCCTGCTTTACCCATAAAGGCCCTTCATGAAAAATGTAGACCATTTCCCCATCAAGACACGCGAAATCACCCATACCTTCATCCCCCTCTCCGATGGCACCCGGCTCTCTGCACGCATCTGGATTCCCGAAGATGCAGAGTCAATGCCAGTGCCCGCTATCCTGGAAGCCATTCCCTACCGAAAAAGAGACGGCACCTATGCGCGTGACGCCATCACCTATCCCTACCTTTCGGGGCACGGCTATGCCTGTATTCGTGTGGATTTAAGGGGGACCGGCGAGTCTGAAGGGCTTTTCGATGACGAGTACGTCAAGCAGGAGCAAGACGATATTATCGAGGTGATCCACTGGCTGGCCCAGCAGAGCTGGTGTACGGGTAAGGTGGGCATGATGGGCATCTCCTGGGGTGGTTTCAACAGCCTTCAGGTGGCCTTTGAAGCGCCGGAACCCTTGAAGGCCATCATCACCCTCTGCTCCACCCACGATCGTTACACCGACGATGTCCACTATAAAGACGGCTGCCTGCTCCTGGAGAACATCGCCTGGTCTGGATACATGTTCAACCTCCTGGCCATGCCCCCAGACCCTGCTCTAAGCCCCGAGTGGCGCACCGCATGGAGAGAGCGCATTGACCACATCAAACCGGGTTGCCTCACCTGGCTTAAGCACCAGACCCGGGATGACTACTGGCGCCACGGGTCCGTTAACACAGATTACAGCGCCATCAAAGCGGCCACCATGGTGGTCACAGGATGGGCCGATGCCTATGTGAACAATCCTCCTGAACTTTTAGAGCATCTCCAATGTCCCAAACGCGCCATCGTCGGCCCCTGGGTTCACAAGTATCCCCATTTTGCCATTCCGGGTCCGCAAATCGGATTTCTCCAAGAAGCCCTCGCATGGTGGGATCGATGGCTCAAAGGCGTCGACAACGGCATGGAGAAAAAGCCCCAGAGCAACCTCTACCTCATGGAACCCTACCTGGCAGAGAATTTCTACGAGGAGCGCAAAGGACGCTGGCTGTGTGACGAGTCATGGCCCAATGAGAATCTCTACTCTGAAACTCTCTTCCCCAGCGGCCGGCACACCCTTGGCGTATCACCTGGAGAGGGGACTCTCTCCATCGCCTCACCTCTCACCACAGGCAGTGCTGCCGGGGAGTATGGCACCTGGATGCTGGGGCCGGAATATCCCCTGGATCAGAGACAAGATGACGCCCACTCCCTCTGCTTTGATCACACCATCTACGAGGATACGCATATCGTGGGTAGGGCTCGGGTAAAACTTCGGGTGAGATCTGACAAAGCCTGCGGCCAGATGGCTGTTCGGCTCTGTGATGTTCACCCCACAGGCGATGTCACCCGCATGAGTTACGGGGTTTTAAACCTAGCCCTGAGAGACTCCATGGAGAGCATCTCACCCGTGGTGCCCGGCCAGTGGATGGATGTGGAGATCCCCATCGATACTATTGCCTATAGCCTGCCCGTGGGCCACAAGCTACGGGTCTCCATCTCCACGGCTTATTTCCCTTTGCTCTGGCCCGCGAAAGAGTTCTGCACCATGGATTTGGATCTTTCCGGGTGCTCTGTGACGCTCCCCCTTCACACCCTCGCCTCCCAGGTGGAAGGCTCTCCCTTTGCCGAGGCCGAAGGAGCCTGTGGTGCCCATATCGAAATGGTGGATCCGGTGCAGTACAAACGGGAGATCACCACAGACGCCATGACGGGTCGAGTGACCACCCGGCTTGTGGATGATATGGGAAAAAATATCTGTCACGACATGGATGGGCTGACCTTAAGCCAGCGATGCGAAGAGACTTACAGCGTGCTCCCCAAGGATCCTCAGTCGGCTCGCGCCACCATCCGTTGGCACCATACCATGCAGCGCGATGACCTCTGTCTGGAGTTCAACAGTGAGATCACCTTTAAGGGAGATGCCGAAAATTTTTATGTGAAGGCTCATCAGTTGATCCATGAAAATGGCTCAGAGGTCTCCCACAGACACTGGGATGAAAAGATCCCACGAGAGGTTGTTTAAGGGCTTCCTCAATAATAAATATTCTCAGCCATCACTGTAGTCATCACGGCAATGATGTGTTTATACATCCTCTCTTGACAACTATTTCAGTTTGTAAAAAAAGTCTCCGGCGGTCCTGCCGGGGGCCAACCTTTTGGAACGGTTGTCACACCGGCTTTAATAGTGACCATGACGGGCCAAAGGCCCGTCATGGTCACTCACGTGGGGTCCAGGGGTGGCAAAACCGCTTAAGCAAAAATCCCCTGGCCAGGCGTGCCGATTTAATCGGAAAAACGTCTATTTTAGCCGTTTGCACTCCAAATATATGGCCGTCACTGTTTGCAAAAATTAGAGATACGGCGGGTCCTACCCACCCGAATTACTTAGGGCTCTGGCAAAAATAAGTATCCGAATTTAATAAGAATAGTGCTGTGATTTGTCCCGAGGAACGAGGGGGCGAAGCGCAGCTGTCACCCGCTTTCGAGGTGGCTCACCTCGCCGCCGGAGACAGCCAGATTAAAGAGGCCTCCGGCGGGTTTTCTTCTTAAAAAGCGCCGCAAAAACTTTTCGATGACAGGCATACCTATCTGTAAGACGTTTTTTGTAGAGAATGTGAAGGGCCTTTAGCCCGTCACATTCTCAAGCCTGGGTTCCAAGGGCACAGCCCTTGGCCGCCGGAGGCTTTTTTTTATTGAAATGGTATCGAAAGGGGCGCTATCTCTCCACTGACATGAGAAACCTGGCCCCTATTGTTTCGGCGTTCCCCACAACCACCAAACGCCCTCCGGCATGAAGCCAGAGGGCGTTTGGTGGTTGTTATGATCTGATCCTACTATGCGTTAAATATTCCTTTTGCTCGGACGTTTATACATAGTCAAAGTCTTCTTCGGCATCAAACCATGTGCCACGCCCCAGATGAAGCAGGCAGCAGACACAGCCCATAATAATATAGGCAAGGACAAAGGGAGAGGTGGGGAAGAAGCCGAGCATGGCGCTGTGGATAAAGCCGAACAGGGAGAGACCCGCTGCAGAAAAGGATACGATGGCCGCCTTATCGAGACGCCGGTCGATAACAAAAATCACGAAACTGCTTAAGATGATACCGATGATGATGGCACCGGCTTTCACCGCAGGTACGCCATTCCACATAACACCCGCTTCGAGCAGGTTTTGCGTGACCTCGGAACCATAACCGGTGAGGCCGGAGGCCTGTGTCTCTGCCCACACGCCGGAAATACCCACCGCACCGGTTATCTGCGTATACAGATAGTCTGCAATGGGGGGAACCATGGCAACGCCGACACCGGCATAATGCTTTGGCTCAACGACCTTGAATGCCTGGGCAAGCATGATGGTTGCGCACCAGAGATAGGTGATGGCCGCCACCGCAGGAGGAACCAGAGCGCTGAAAAAGGTGAACAGGCCAAAAATACCGGAAAGACCGAGCAAAACACCCCCCACCCAGGAGAACCCGATGCAGGCCCCCGCCTTTTTGAGACCGGCGTGCCCCAGCCATACGGTGTTTGGCACCACGCCACCGAAGAGGGCGGAAATCATGGTCGCCACACCGTCTGCAAACTGGGCATTGCGCACGTTGTAGTTGTCGCCTGCCGCATTGGCCGCCTCCACATTATCCATGGTCTCAATGAAGTTATAGACCTCGATGGGAATAATCACAGAGAGATAGGGGAGTACGACAGCAAAACCGTTGATCAGAGCCTCGAATCCACGGACTGGGTTCGGGGTATAGAATCCGATACCGCTAAAGTCAATGGAGGTACGGCCAAGGGCAAGGGCGTACACAATTCCCCCAACGATGGCCACGGCAAAGGGTGGAATCCGTTTCGGGAAAAGGTATCCGCCAAAAACCCCCATGATGGCCACGGCAAAGACAGGCAGACCCACCAGCGGATCGCTGTAGAGGTCGAACACCCCTTGCGTGGACATCCAGATAAAACCGATACCGGCGACGGTGCCAAGCAGTGCGGCCCGGGGAATACGTTCCTTGAGCCATGGGCCGATAAAGCCACCCAGAAACTCGATGAATCCACCGATAAAACAGGCCGCAACGGCTGCGGACCATTCCAACTCGGGATTATCAAGGGCGTAGTGCAGCGGCATGATGACGCCAAAGAGGATAACAAACATGGCCGGTGTGGACACGCCAGAGGGGAGGGCGGTCACATTGCTGTGACCTTCCTTCTGGGCCAGACGCCAGGCGCTGTAAGCATAGTAGACACCGCTTACCAGGAGCCCCATGGAGAGGCCTGGAATAACGCGTCCGTAAACGATCTCATCCGGCCAGCCAAGAACACCGGAGAGTGTGGCAATCACGATAATATAGTTTACGATATTGTTCGCCAGAATATAGGTGAGACCACCAATATCGCCTTTACAGAACAAGGGTAGTTTTGTACTCATTTTATGGACCTTCCAACCAAATCGGTAGTTATGCTTCGATGGAAATGAAATCAAAACGGGTCACATCAAACAGTCCCATATCGGTCAGTTTGATTTCTGGGATTACAGCAAGGGACATAAAACAGAGGGTCATCACCGGCTCAACATCACCGTTTACAGACAATACTCCGTGGGCTTTTTCATGAATGGCGGTGAGGCGTTCATCCACCCACTCGCCACTTTGATCGCTCATAAGGCCTGCAATCGGCATGGGCATGCGTTCCACAACCACTCCCTTATCTGCCAGGAGAATACCGCCCCCTTGAGCAATCAGGGACTCCACGGCAAAGGCCATATCATCATCATTGACACCGACGACAATGATATTGTGGGAGTCGTGGGCCACGGAGAGGGCAATGGCACCCGCTTTGATGCCATAGCCCTTCAGAAGAGCCACGGCCACATTGCCGGTGTTTTGGTGGCGCTCTACCACGGCCACCTTCACCACATCCTGATTCTCGCTGTAGAGAAACTCGTTTTCACTGGTACGAGAAATCTCGACAACTTCTTTTTCTGTCACCACGCCTCCGGGCAGAATATTGATCACATGGGCCTTCTCGGAGTTGATAACGAGGGCTAACTTCTCTTTGGAAAAATCCTTTACCTTGAAGCGACCCCTGGTTGTAGAGATATCATGGCGCTGTACTTCCGGCAGATACGTACCGCCATCCCCCACCAGCACGCCATCGATCCATACCTTTTGAACGGTAAAATCCGATAAATTATCAAAGAGAACGATATCGGCTTTTAGCCCCGGAGCAATGGCACCCCGGTCGCTTAGTCCATAACATTCCGCGGCATTCAAGGTTGCCATCTGGATGGCCATGATTGGATCGATGGCCTCCTCTGCACAGATGCGCAGGTGGTTATCGAGGTGACCGATGCTGAGGAGGGTGCTTGGCTGGCAGTCATCCGCGCAGAACAGACAACGTTTGCTGTTAGACGGGGTCACACCTTTCAACAGCTCTTTTAAGTTATGGCAGGCAGACCCCTGACGCATGAGCACGTACATACCGCAGGCGATGCGATCGTGCATCTCTTCCACGGTGGAACACTCATGGTCGGTGCGGATGCGGGCGGCAGCATAGGCGTTCAGGGCATTGCCGGAAACACCGGGGCTATGTCCATCGATGGGCTTGCCCGCATTTCTTGCCACCAGGAGTTTATCCAGGGAATCATCCAGTCCATTGATGACGCCGGGAAAATTCATGAACTCGCCAAGGCCTAGGATCTCATCGCGCGTCATGGGATCTTCCATGGCCTTCGCATCAATGGTGCAACCGGCATGCTCAAAAGGCGTTGCTGGTACGCAGGATGGCATCATCATCTGCACATCAAGGGCCGTCAGTTTTGATGCGGCGATCATATAATCCAGCCCTTTAAGGCCGCATACATTGGCGATTTCGTGGGGGTCGGCAATGATGGTGGTGGTCCCGTGGGGGACCACCAAGCGGCCAAGCTCCTCCGGGCTTACATAGGAGGATTCGATATGAATATGGCTGTCGATGAAACCGGGGGCCGCATAGTGGCCCGTGGCATCTATCTCATGCGCCGCAGAGTAGTCGCCCACACCGGCAATGACGCCGTCTACCACGGCGATATCACCCTCGGTGATTCTGCCGTTATACACATCGACAACCTTGGCATGCTTGATGACCAGATCGGCCGCCTCGCGGCCTGCCGCCACATCGATGAGTTTTTTCAGGGCTCTTTTTTTTAGATCTCTCTTTTTCATGGTCTTCTCCCTACTTCATTGGTTTCAGACCAAGAATCGGATCAAAGGTTTTAAGGGCGATACAGTCCACAGGCCCCACATCCGTGATTGCATAATCCGGAATAGCGGTGATGGGCAAAAAGAACATGTACATGAGTGGCTCGGGTAGGTCACAGCCAAGGGCGTGTGCCGCCTTGTTGAGGAGGGTTTCCTGGTATGCAATTTCCTTTGCGTCCAGATCACTGGCAATGCCACCGACGGGGAGGGCCAGGAATTCTACAATTTTCCCATCTGCCACAATCACCTGGCCTCCGCCATTCTCGATGAGGTGGTTGACGGCAACGGACATGTCGTTTGCATCAGCCCCCATCACAACGATGTTGTTATCGTCTGGCGCCGCAGAAGAGGCCATGGCCCCCTTTTTCAGTTTCCAGCCGGAGCAAAATGCCAAGGATTTATTTCCGTTGCGACCAAACCGTTCAACCACAGAGACCATCAGTACGTCCTGCTCGGTATCTGGCTGAACGATATTATTTTCAACCGTAAGAGTCACATCACGGCGCTTACGAACAAAGGGGCCCACGACGTTCATGGAGAGGACGTCGGCGGTGCCTTTTTCCATATCCACGCGGTACTCGAAGTCTTCCTTCGTGGTCTTCTCGCACTTCAGCTCGCTGGAGAGAACGGCACTGCGCTTGGGCGCGTTTAGCGCATAGGTGAGGTTTTTGCCCTTGGCCACCAGCTTGCCGCCTGTGATGACGGCCTCGACGTTGAAGGTCTCCGGGCTGTCTACGAAAAGGATATCCGCGATTTTACCGGGAGCAATGGAGCCCACAAGATGGTCAATACGATAGGCCTCGGCGCTGTTGATGGACCCCATCTGAATGGCGGTCATGGGATCCACCCCCTCCTTCATGGCAAGGCGGACCACATGATCCATGTGACCTTTTTCAATGATGTCCGTTGCGGTCACATCATCGGTACAAAAACTAACTCTGCGAGCAAGGGCCGGGTTGACTTCGGTCACTGCACGAATATTTTCTTTTAGGAAATGGGTCACAGACGATTCACGAATCAGCATATGCATGCCGTTTCGCATCTTCTCCACCACCTCTTCATGGTCATAGCTCTCATGGTCGAGGCGAACACCGGCACAGAGATAGCCGTTTAGCTCTTTGCCGCGTGCCATGGGTGCACAGCCGAAAATCGGCAGTCTATTGGCATGGGCTTCGGCCAGGGCCCCCAGGGTATCATCGTCTTCTTCCAGAACGGCTTCGCGAACGGTTTCCCACACGCCGAAACACTCAGGCCACTTTTGAACCTCTTTGTGGGTCTCCTGGGTAAAGTTGTAGGATACGGTGGATGTGGGGAAGGTGTACGGGGTCTTGTAAGGCGCTCCCCAGAAAACTTTCAAGGGGCTTTGTTTGATCTCTGCAAATACTTCTTTAAGGCCTTCAATTCCCGACACAGAGATATACTCATCAAGACCGGAAACAATACAGGTGGTTCCGCAAGGGACAACTGCTTTTGCAAAACTGGTGATACTTAATTTGCTGCATTCACTATGCAGGTGTCCATCAATGAGTCCAGGCACAAGGAATTTACCGGTGGCATCGATTATTTCGGTTTCCTCACCGATATAGTCTTTCACATCACCGATGGCGACAATCATCTCTTCATAGATGGCGACATCTGCAGGATAGATTTCACTGGACATAACATTGACCAGGTGACCACCCTGTACGACTTTATGTGCTGGCACAAGACCTCGTCCCGCACGAATGAGTTTTTTCAGCCTATCTTTACCCTTTTGCATATATCCTCCTATAAATAGTTATGAGATAGGCCGTCCATTTCTGGCAACTCAGGTTTCCCGTCCTGCAACACACATCTCGACGAATTTATAAAAGATTACAAACACTTATGCTATTGCTTGTATTGTGGATAAGGAGACATCTTAAACTATATGAAAATATTTACAATCTTTTTTGAAAAATAGGAGAAAGGGGCAGACCGACACTCTTGGCAAATCAATAACATTGAGGTCGCATAAAGAGCCTCCCTGGCCGAGCTACAGGGCTTATATCGGAAAATATGAAGCCCGGATTGGCCAGAGACAGATTATAAATATGGTTATTTCGGTAAATGGGTCTCGCAGGTCCGGAAGGGAGTAAAGAGGTTTGTTTCAGACAAAAATCGACGGCATGATCCGAGCCTTCTGGGGAAAGGCGTCGGCGGCGACCCTTTTGAGGACGGAGTCGTTTATTGAGGAATACCTTGAAGGGCGGCCGATTGATCGTGAACTGCTGGCTGGCCATGGTTTGAGACCATTTCGCCTGCCGTTGATGGGGTGCTGGAAGAAGAACAGTGCGTCCGTAAACTGAAAACATATCTCATGAAGTGATACTCCGGGGCGACACTTAAAAGTGATCGGAGATCCCTTTGTTTTGGGGCGTCGGCTCTCTCCCAGGTTTGCAGGTGGTTTGATGCCTTGGCCAGTCATACTAAGGCGGTTCGAAATATCTTGAATATATGTGAAAAACAGATTTTGTCAGATGTGTCGGTCTGACCCATTGATGTGTTCTCTATGCTTGAAATATTGATGAAGATATGAGAATCTTGTGGGGATTTTTAACATGCCTTTATTCAAGGAAAAATTTGATTTTTTATCCCCTCGTCCATAAGTGTTGGGATGGGGCGTTCTGGAATCGCTTTTCCTCTTTTGTCAGCATGTGTGTCGGAGTGGGACTCTGGGCATGCGTTCTCGGGTCAGATTTTTAATCTTTTTTTGTCTTGCCTTCGCTCTTCGGTGATCGCCTTTCGCCGATCGGCGTCTTTGTCCTCATACCGTGGCCTTCTTAGGAGGACTGTAAATTTTTTTCTGAACGCCATCTGTTCGGATTGTTCCCTTCACCTGAGGCGAGAACGCCTTGGGCTAAAGCGTTCTTTCTCTATGTATATTACTTGTAATACCTGGTTCTTGGAATAGTTATAAAAGTTCTATTCTTTTATCCCGTACACAGAAAAAAAGGAGAATTTATCATGGATTTGAAGAGTGTTCGATGGTGTTGGCTCAAGGCGATGTATATCTATTCCGCAGTGATAGCCAGTGCCTTTGGCGTGGGGATACTGCTATTCCCCGATATGATGATCTCCATATTCAATTCCCCGATATGATGATCTCCATATTCAAGCTTCCTCCCCAGGAGCCTGTCATGTTTGGTATCACCGGTGGCGCCGATCTCTCTGTGGGTATCTGCTGTATACTGGCTTTAGCCTTAAAAGCTCCCCTTAAATTCTCACCGGTTCTCTTCTTTCAAATGACGTATAAATTGCTCTGGTCGATCTTTGTCATCCTGCCCATTATGCTTAAGGGAGAGTTGCAGGGGTATGGATGGTTCTTTTTTATCAGTTATCTTACTTTTATTGTCGGTGATTACATCGCCATTCCTTTCTCTTATATTTTTTCAAGCCATGAAGCAGAACCCATTGGAGAGGAGGAGGCTTTGGGTGATCAGAAAATTTAACAGTTAAGGGGATTTGTCATGCAGATTGATTTTCATCACGCAGTTACCTATGTTGCGGCACGCCTAGCACGGTTTTCAGCAAAGGATGCCAATCTGATAAGCTATTCCGCCCAATATGTGGATGATGCGGTTAATTCAGGTATCATCAAATTCAAAAATAAGGCGATATACAGCCGGATAAATTCGGCTCATAATATGCTGGATTATCGAAATTTTGAGGAACTTGCCAACCATTTCACCTGGGTACCCTTTCATTTCCTGCCGGGAAATGGCGGGGCAGAGGCTGGAGCCAACCCGGACGGTGGTTTTGTCAAAAAAATGGTTTGTTGCCCGGACAGTCATGTCGCAAAGGATATGGTGAATTCCTGCATCGCCTGTCATGAGATGGACTATGGCTTGCACAGGCTTGGGATTACCAAATGAGGTGGAAGAGCTGACGCGAGAAAACGGAGAGTCAGCCAGCCTTACAGAGAAGATAGCTGGTTATTTTGGTGATCTTTTTGATAGCATTACCAATAAGGTGGTTAGTGATTCCTTTCCCCTTGGGCATGGCGGGGCACTCAGCTTCCCAGATCTGCCCTACCTGCAATGGACGTACAAAAATGGGGTAGGGGAGCCGGTCGTGCGGGATAATACGAAAATTTTCATGGGGGCTTTTATTAGAATTCATGGCGCCATGGTCTGCTACAGGATGAAGAATCCGGATTACATCCTGAATGAACAAGACGAGATTCCCCCGCAGGATCTTGACACGGTCAGGGATAATTTTCTGGCTTTTGACGATGAAGAGGGCGACGATCGGCACAGGCGATGGCTGGAGTCCATCGCAAACGGTGATTTCAGTTTTGCTGAAAAAGGTCAGGAGACCCTCTCATATGTTCACAAGGGTATGGATTCGTGGAAAGAGAAGGCCCTGCATACGAAAAGGGAGGTGGAGACAAAAGACGAACTGTTTCCATTCGATCCTGAATTCCTCGAAAGTGACTGGAAACTCTTCCACGATGCCTTACAGATTCACAGAATCGATATCATCCGGAATATTTTACCCAAATATGGCATCTGTGCGGCCTGAGCGGGTTTTTTACAAAAATTCGTCACTTTCGGCCCCTGAACGTTTTTTATCACTACTTTAAGTGATTGCCTTCGATCGCCATGCCTATAACTCAATATTTAAAAAATGGGTACACAGGTCTTAAACGATCTTTTTCCCATTCACCTCGAAGGATAGGTGGATGGGATTTGATCGTGAGGCACGAGGGCTAAAGTGCTGCGAAAGTATAGCCCCCGGCGGCCCTGCGGGGAGACAACCTTTTGAAAAGGTTGGCAAACAGGTATTTTGATTTAAACCTGAATAAAGGCGAGTGTAATCTGCCCCGAGGCACGAGGGGCTATAGTGCATTCGCTACCCGCTTTCGAAGTGGCTCACCTCGCCGCCGGAGGTCCTTTTTCTGGTCACTTTGACCCGAGAAGGCGCTCTATTACGAAAGAAAAATGAGACTCGTATATTTACAGTGCATTATTCAAAAACTTTTTTTATAAAAAAGAGGGTTGATATGTATGAAAAAATAGATGAGGTCAGAGAGACACTTAAAAAATATACTCCCGAGAACATGAAAGAGAGGCTCCCTCTGCTGGACAGCTTGCTGGGGCTTCACTATACGGCGAAAGCCGCCGTTGACATTGAAAGGGCCCGTTATATCACTGCCCATTTCAAGGAGACCGAAGATCTCACCCTCCCCATGCCCGTCCGAAGAGCCGGGGCTGTCGGCCGTTACCTCTCCAACCGAAAAATCTATTTCCATGACGACAACATGCTGGGGGGAGCCACCACTGGAAAAGCCCTGGGTGCACCACTATATCCTGAGTTTTTCGGTTTAAGCATCTGGCCCGAGCTCGGGACGATCAGCACACGGAAAAAAAATCCACAGTTCCTCGACAAAAAAGATGCAGATATCCTCAATTTTGAAGTCTTTCCCTATTGGATGGAGAGATCTATCTCCGAGGAAGTTCGAAAGGTCGATCCCTATAGGCAGAGCCTTCTGGAAAAGATGATCATCTATACCATATCCAAGGCGGCCACTATATCACACACCACCCCCTCTTATGAATTGGTCCTTGAAAAAGGAATCAAAGGCATCCTGGAAGAGGCCAGAGAAAAGCAGGTGGAATACGGTGATGATGAGGAAAAATCCGTTTTTTACCACTCTGTCCAGATTGCCATGCAGGGAGTCCTTGATTATGCGGCCAATATCTCCAGGGAAGCGGCTCTTAAGGCTCGTGGAGAGACCGATCCGGAACGGAAAAAGAATTTTCAACGTATTGCCGAGATCTGTAAACAGGTTCCTGCAAATCCTGCAAAAAACTATCATGAAGCCGTGAATTCCCTGTGGATCTGCCAGGTTTCTGTATTTGCCGAAAACTCAAACATGGCCATCAATCCGGGACGCCTCGATCAAATATTATATCCCTATTTCATACGGGATTATGAATCAGGAGAGCTGACCATTGAGGACGCACTGAAGATTTCAGGATCTCTGTGGTTTAAGATTGGCGATAATGTCAACCTTGTACCGGAAGCTGCGGAAAAATTGTTCGGGGGGGCTGGCGCCGTTCCTGCGGTGACCCTTGGCGGTGTGGACAGGGAGGGGAAAAATGCGGTCAATGAGCTGACCTATCTATTGTTGAAGATCACGGAACTTTTGCCCCTTCGTGACCCCAATGTGAATGCCAGGTTTCACCCGGAAGAAAATCTTGTCGAATATCGGAATGAAGTGAGCCGGGTGATTCTGACCAATAAGGCCATTCCCGCTTTTTTCAATGATATTCAGAATATCAAAACCCTTGTTAACCAGGGGGAGACTCTGGAACATGCCCGTGATTATGCCGTCATAGGATGTGTGGAGCTTGGGAGCCCGGGAAGAGATTACAGCGCAAGTTCCTCCATATTCATGATGATGTATACCATCCTCTATATGGCCCTTCATAACGGAAGGACCTTGATTACGGGGGAGGCGCCTCTGTGGAAGGCCACCGGTAATCCTGACGATTTCAATAGCTTCGAACAGTTCTGGCAGGCTTATGGGGCGCAGACACGGTTTATGGCTGAAAATGCAGTGGCCTTAAACAACACCTATGGAGAGAAACATAAAGAGTTCCTTCCAACGCCTCTTTTGTCGGCCCTCTTCAAGGGGCCTATGGAGACGGGGCGCGACCTGATTTGCGGCGGGGCGATTTATAACTCTTCAGGGGTTACCCATATCGGTTTTCCCGATGTCTGCGACTCCCTTTGCGCCATAAAAGATATCTGTTTCGATGAAAACAACACCTCGATGCGCCTCTCCCTTGCAGAGTTTGTGACAGCGGTTGATAATAATTTTAAAGGGTATCCGCTGCTTGAAGCATATCTTAAAAACAAGGCGCCCAAGTACGGCACAGATCATCCGGTTGCCGTTGACATCTCCCGGAGATTGATTGAACTCGGCTATGGGGTGTTCAATGGTCAGAAAAATTATCGCGACGGCAATTACAGGGTCGCCTACTGGACAATGACAAATCATGCGGGATACGGCAGCGTGACGGGAGCCCTGCCCAGCGGGAGAAAAGCAAATCTACCTTTTTCAAGCGGCATCACTCCGGTTTCCCAGATCGATACCGCATTGACAACATCCTTAGATGCCGTTGCCGGTCTCAATAGCGATGAGATCCCCGGTGCCTATGCCCTGAACATGAAATTTTCCCCTGTGGAGTGCTCCCCAGAAAATGCGGATCGATTCGGAAGCATCGTTCAAACCTATATGGACAATGGTGGTCAGCAGATTCAGTTCAATATTCAGGATTATAAGACATTGAAAGAGGCCAGGGATGATCCTGAGAGCCACCCCCATCTTCTAGTACGGGTATCTGGATATTCGGCATATTTCAACTCATTGAACAGGGCGATGAAAGACGAATTGATCATGCGAAGCCAGTATGATCTGTCTTCAGGTGAATTCGTCCCTTTAATCTGAAAGGAGTCTCACATGGATTTTTTACGATCACTCGAAGGTATTTCAAAAAATCTGCAAAAATATTTGATTAAATATAGGTTAAAGCGGCTTAAAAGGGCTATAGAAAAAGAAATTACCGGAGACGTCCTGGATAAACTACTCTTTCTGCTACTCAAGGCCATGAGTCTCTTGTTTATCGTGGATAAGGAGTATCGAAAGAATATCGAGGATTTCAGAGCCACCTATGTGATCTGCAGCGAGGATAAAAAAATCGATGTCTCCGCCGTCTTTAAGAAGATCACCGTGCCGTTTTTTACCCGAGAAGATGGGATGACGGTCAAAGATACCATTGTTGAAAATCCCACCACAACGGTGACCTTCAAGGACGGAAAGGCAATGGTCGAATTTCTGCTCTCAGCCAGTCCCGACGTTATTGCAGGGATGCTCAATAACCAGTTGAGTGTTTCAGGCAATCTGAATTATCTCTTCAAGTTCGTATATCTGCTCTGGCTGATCCCCGAACGCTTGGGAATCAATGATTTCAAGGAGGTGCTCAGCCATCATCGATGAATGCACAATGGAGATACCGGAGCCACTGATTTTTGATATTGCCAGGGGCTCTTTTGTTGACGGACCGGGGATCCGGACCACGGTTTTTTTTAAAGGGTGCCCCTTATCATGCCCCTGGTGCCATAATCCGGAATCCCAGGATTACAAGGTCGAGACGATGTTCTTCCCCGAAGCGTGTATCCATTGCGGAAACTGCGACGAGGGCAAGGCGTGCTTTACCCGTGCCCGGCGCATTGTCGGAAAATTCTACTCTCCCGACCACCTGATACAGATTATTCTTAAGGATAAACCCTATTATGAAACATCCAGAGGCGGGGTGACGTTTTCCGGGGGAGAGGCCTTTTGCTTTACAGGGTATCTCTCCCGGGTACTGCCTGCATTAAAAGAGGAAAATATCCACATTGCCGTTCAAACCTGCGGGTATTTTGATTTTAATGAGTGCTTTGCAAAAATTTTACCGCACATCGATGTGATCTATTTTGATCTTAAGATCATGGATGAAAAAATCCATAAACACCTGCTTGGAAAATCAAATCATCGTATCCTTGAAAATTTCAGGCGGCTTCTTCACTGTGATATCAAGCTCATACCCCGGATTCCCCTGATCCCTCATTTTGTGGCAAACAAAAAAAATCTGGACGCTCTGGCCTCTTTCCTTTCGAAACATCGGCTCACCCATTGTGAGTTCCTCTACTATAATCCTGCTGCCCAGGGAAAACTATCCCAACTCAACCGCACACCCCTTGATCTCTTACCCGA
>JABXKT010000230.1 GCA_013619155.1 Desulfobacteraceae bacterium | reverse complement strand
TCGTCGTTCTCTTTAAACTCTAATATATAATGGTGGGCCCCCGCCTCATCCATCTCGATACCGTGGTGCCGGAAGAGACGCATAATAAAGGCAGAAAGAGCCGTGGATTCGTCATTTTCCCTGATCTGGCTCAAGAGTTCCCTGATGCGATGGGGGCGATGGGCGGTGAGCTCTAGGAGCCGGTCGCGTCCCTTTTCGAGGTGGGTGGCGACCTCTTGTGCATAGCCTCGGGTGTCGCAGAGCAGTTTTTTTAGGGCCGCTTCGGGGAAGGGTGCCGTGGTAGGCGTGATCTCCATGAGTGCCTGAAGGGTCGTTTTGAAGGCCTCACCCATGGTGTGAAGTCCCGTCACACTCTGGGTGAAGAGGCCCATGGCCTCGTACCAGCGTACAAGGATTTCGGCGGCACTCCCGGCGATGAAGGGGAGGTGGATCTGGATCTCGTGTTTTTGGCCGATACGGTCCAGGCGTCCGATGCGCTGCTCCACTTTCTCTGGGTTTAGGGGAAGATCGAAGAGCACCAGGTGATGGGCGAACTGGAAATTGCGGCCCTCGCTTCCAATCTCCGAACAGATGAGAATACGCGCCCCCTCTCTTTCCGAGAACCAGGCGGCATTTCGATCCCGCTGGATGAGGGTCATCTCTTCATGAAAGAGGGCGATCTTGATGGAGAGATGCTGGAGAAGGGCCGCTTCGATGGCCTGGACTTTTTCTTGGGTGCTGCAGATAAGAAGAAGCTTCTCATCTCGATGGGTTTTGAGATGTTGGGCCAGCCAGGCAATGCGAGGGTCTTCGGTGAGTATGGGCATGGGGTGGCTGGGGTTGGCATCGTGGTCTCGCTCCTTCTGGTACCGCTCACGACTCTCTTGTGATGCGGTGAGTTTGTAAAGGGAGGGGACCCGGGCTGGAAAGCCCTGGACCACCTTTCGGGTGTTGCGAAAGATGACCCGCCCCGGTCCGTGGTGATCCAGGAGGGCATCGACGATGGCCGTGGGGGTTGTTTTTAAGTCCGCTTCGGTGATGGGCGCGCCCACAATAGCCCCGAGGGTCTCTCGTTCCGTTTGGGTCAAGGGGTGATGATCCAGGAGCTTTCCGGCGAGATGGGCCGTTTTCTGATGGCCCTCGTTCTCTGTGAGGTAGAGGGCAAAGCTGGGGTACCGGGCCGGGTCCAGAAGGTGGAGCTGGTTAAAATGCCCTTTTTGTCCCATCTGCTCCGGGGTGGCGGTGAGGAGGAGAAGACCGCGGCTGATGCGGCTAAGGGCCGTTACGCATCGAAAATTCAAAGAGTCCGGCTCCATGTGGTGCGCCTCATCGACGACCACCATGTCAAACCCTGCATCCAGGGCCTGGAGGAGGCGACTCTCATCGTCTAAGAGATCCATGGGTGCGAGGATGAGCTGGTCTTCGCTAAAGGGGTTGCATCGGGGATCGTTTGCCTCTATATCGTGAAGATGGGCGGCATTGGCGATGCGGAAATGTAAGTTAAAGCGCCGGAGAAGTTCCACAAACCACTGATGAATCAGGGCCTCGGGTACGAGGATGAGGACGCGGGAGATCTGTTCGGTGAGAAGGAGGCGGTGCACGATGAGGCAGGCCTCGATGGTTTTTCCCAGACCCACCTCATCGGCGAGGAGCACTCGGGGGAGATGCCGGCCCGTTACCTCGTGGGCGATGTGAAACTGATGGCCGATAAGGTCTAAGCGTCCTCCGAGAAATCCACGGACCGGAGAGGCCTTGGCCTTAAGTTGGTGGGAGAGGGCCTCGATGCGTAGATCGAAAAGGGGTGATGGCTCGCAAAACCCTCCGGTGAGACGTGCCAAGGGGGTGGCGACGCTCAAGGTATCGGCAAGCTGGGATTCGGGGATCTTATACCCATTGCCGCAGTAGATAAGAATGCCTTCGATCTCTTCGACGGTGTCCACGGAAAAAGAGTCCTGGCTGCGGCTTGTGACCGAGTCTCCGGGTTTGAAGGTGACGCGCCTTAAAGGGGCCGAGGCCGCCGCATACTGCCGAGTGCAGTCGCTCTCTTCATATCTTAAGGTGACGCGTCGTGTCTCTACAGACCAAACGGTTCCCAGTCCCAGTTCCGGTTCGGTTTCGCTGACCCAACGCTGTCCCACTATAAATGGATTCATCCGTACTCCTTGCCTGTCGCCTATTTTTTTGCACCCATATCTTTTTTAGTCCCTTAGAATCCGGAGTCTTCTGATGGAAACGCCGGGTGGGTCCTATGATGGTGGTGCACCTAAGGTCTGGTGGTGATGTGTTTTTGTGACGATTCAGCGATGCCACCAGAAGGCCTCTTCTTAAAGTGAGCTGAAAAAATAGTCACGTCTCTTTTTTATCCGTAATGTAAACGAGCAAAATGCTTGATGAAATACACGAATTTATTTAAAAAATCCAGTAAGGATTCAAGGAGTGCATCATGCCAATGGAAGTACGGGTGGTTAGGCCGGGTAGACAAGCGGGGGAGGTCATAAGCGATGGGGGGGAGGTGAAGAGGGTTCCCCATAATTGGGCGTTGCTGCTCCCTGGAGACGCCGCCTTGACCCGACGGGTGAAGAGGGCGGGGCCTCACTGGCAGATGCAGGAGAAGAGGGGCCGAAAACTCTTTTCCAAGGGAGTCTGGGCGCCGAAGGAGACTCTGGCCTCCCTTCGCCGTGAACTGGAGACGGAGCGGGCGTGTCCATCGTATCAGAAGCGGCTGATAGCGGGACGGGCGCGGCGGCAGCGGTGTCAAGAGGTCTATGTGGAGACCTTTCAAGGGGCGGTTCTCGCTTTTCTCGCCTTTCATCTCCGTTATCGAGGTCTGGCCCATGCCATGGCACAGGCGGTGACGGAGCATGCCGTGCCAGTGGGGAGTGGTACCGTGGCCCGCACCAATCGTATCTCTCTGGAGGCGCGGGCAGAGGCCGCTGTGATTGCCTGGATGCGCCATCACACCACGGCTTACGATACCCTGACCATTGCCCGTATTAAGGGAGAGCGTCGCAAGATTCGACGTAAGCTGGCCCAGGAGTCCCTGGACCTTCTGGGGAGGTATCGTAACGGGGAGAGTCAGGGAACGGGTGTCTTGGAGAGGGTACTGGGGTATGAGAAGGCTGGAGGATAAGGATGGTAGGGCAGGTTCCCCATTTTAAGGACTGGGTCTAGGGAGACGGCAATTTCGGAGATGGGTGCTGATTCTTTTAACGGCTTCTATCATGGGTTCTCCTCGTTTAAGGTACTGCATATTCACTCTTTTATTCCCTTTTTTTGTGTCTTATAACAGATTTTATAAAATAAATTCGAATAAACGTTATAAAAATATTGACAAGGAAATGAACCCTGGCTATATATTTATCATCTTCACGCTGTAAGAGAGTTAACGCAGGCTTACAATCGAAGTGGGGAGATAGGCGTAAGTTTTGGATCGGAAATTATATACTTAACGTGGAGTGTACCGCATGGAGTTTATCAAGAAGGCAGAGCTTAACTTCGAAGACGTCAGTGATCAGAAGCGCATTATCGTCGAAGGCATTTTGAACGATATCGAGTCCCGAGGCGAAGAGGCCGTGCGTGAACTGGCCAAGAAGTTTGACAACTGGGATGGCGATTTCGTTCTCTCCGAAGAGAAGAAGCAGACCCTCATGGCTCAGGTTCCCCAGAGTGTTAAGGATGACCTGCAGTTTGCCTATGAGCAGGTTGCTGGTTTTGCCAAGGCCCAGCGTGAGAGTATCGTCGAATTCGAGCGTGAGTCGCTTTCCGGTGTGCGTCTCGGTCAGCGAATCATCCCCATGGAAGTGGCTGGCTGCTACGTTCCCGGTGGTCGATTTGCCCATGCCTGCTCCGCTATTATGAGTGTGGCCACGGCCAAGGCGGCGGGTGTCAAAACTGTCATCGCCTGCTCCCCTCCCCGAGGCGATAGCATCGCCCCTGCCGTGGTTTACGCCATGCACCTCGCCGGCGCCGATGTGATCATCGAGATGGGCGGCGTTCAGGCCATCGC
>JABXKT010000054.1 GCA_013619155.1 Desulfobacteraceae bacterium | reverse complement strand
TCGGTGGATAGTGAGTCACAAGTTTTTCCAGATCCGCCCCGCTATGTTTTATACAATTTCAAAGGAGGCGACAACTATCCTGACACAGGGGGCGTGGTTGTAGGGTGCATTTTATGCACCAGAACCAACGGCGGTGGATACACCAGATTCCCTGGAGAAATGAAGGCCGGGGATGGAATGGAGATGGTGCACGGAGTGCACCCTACGGGAGGAGCTACAGTCTCTATCGGCCCTTCCCTGAGGGTGAAGACGGGTGCCCCAAACCCATACCGGTGGGGGTCGTGGTTGTAGGGTGCATTTTATGCACCAGAACCAACGGCAGGAAATACACCAGATTCCCTGGAGAAATGAAGACCGGGGACCCATCAAAAATGGTGCACGGAGTGCACCCTACGGGAGGAGATACAAACCCATCGGCTTTCCACGAGGGTAAAGCGCATCCGCATCCTGCGTTTGAGGTGTTTTTGCCGAAGTGGCTTCGCCACCCTCGCCTGAGGTGTTTTTGCCGAAGTGGCTTCGCCACCCTCGCCTCCGGCGGCCCTGCCGGGAGCCAACCTTTTACAAAAGGTTGCCAAACAAATTTTTATAGTGCCCATGACGGGCCGCCGGAGGCTCCGTTTTTAAGCCCCCGTTAACCATAGACGGCATTTTTTACCCGAAGAGGGCTTGGGCGTTTGCCCAGGTGGTCTCGGCCATAATCTCCACGGGAATATGGCGGATATCTGCCAGGGCGCGCACCACATGGATCACATGGGCCGGTTCGTTGAAGGGGCCGGGCAGGTTTTGGGGGAGGAGATCGGGGCTGTCGGTTTCGATGAGGAGACGATGGGGGGCGACAGAGGCGGCGGCCTTTCTCACCTTGATATTGTGGGTTCGGGTGAGGGAGCCGGAGAAGGCGATCGAGGCACCGAGGTTTTGGCACACCATGGCCATCTCCACGGAGCCGGAGAAGGAGTGGATGGCGCCGCCCTGGGGAAGTCCACCCTCTCCTTTCAGGAGTTCTACCATACGCCCCCACGCCTTGCGGCAGTGGATGGAGACGGGACGTTTCAGATCCCGTGCCAGGCGAAGCTGGGCGAGAAAGACGGCCTCCTGTCGTTCACGGCAGAGACCCGCCACCATAAAGTCGAGGCCGATCTCTCCCACGGCGGAGGATCCCTTCGAGAGGTACTCTCCAAGATGGGTGAGCCATTGGGGGGAGAGGGTATCCACGAACCAGGGATGCACGCCGTAAGCGGGGAGAATCTGAGGATAGCGCTGGACGAGGGCCTGAAGCGGGGCCCAGTCCGCTTCGCAGGTGCCGCAGGTGAGGATGCGATCCACCCCTGCCGCACGGGCCCGGGCCATAACGGCATCCAGGGAAGATGCCAGCCGGGGATCCTGAAGATGGGTATGGGTATCGAAGAGTTTCATAAAAATCAGGGTAAGCGTATCGCCCCCTCTTTTCAAGGCAGTTTCAAAAAAAGAGATCGGCGCATGCTTAAAGGGCCAGAGCAAAAATAAAACAGCTAAAAAGCGATGCCTCCAGCGGCGAGGTGTGCCACCTCGAAAGCAGCGTGCGTATGCACTTTACCCCTCGTACCTCGGGGCAAATTGCATACGCCTTTGGTCTGATGTTACATTTGAATAAAGTGGCCCCACTTGTTTGGCAAACCCGACCTTTCAAATCAGACAAAAGCTTGGCTCCCGGCAGGGCTTCCAGAGGCGAAGCTTTCGCCGCATTCGGGCACGATTTTTTTAGTCCCTCGTTATTCATGCCGCGACGGAGCACGGCCCTATAAATGTGGGCACCCATGGCTATGAATAGGTGATAATCAAAAATTTTTATGTGTAATCAGGCACATTTGGTATTCAACCACGATCGCCTATCGAAATAAAAGGGGTGATGTGCCACAGACGTGGCGGTAGAAAGGAGGAGCATCAAGAATCTTTATGGGGTCAGCCCTGATCTTAACTCGTTGATGCGAATGATCTCACCCCGAGGAACGGGGTGAGATCATTCGCATTCTGGGGTCCAGGGGATCATCCCCGGGCTGCCGGAGGCCTTTTTTTTAAAGGCTGAATCGTTCGCAAAAAATCTGCCTTACGGGGTCCGGGAGGCGGCAAAGCCACTCTGGGGGTAACCCCCCGAACCCCCATAAGGCACACTGTTTTATTCGATATACCTACAGTCCGATCAGGGCCCGTGTCAGATTAAAGGCGATGACGGAGAGGGTGAAGGCAAACCCTGTGTTGAAGATAACGCTGAAGGTGGCCCACTTCCAGGAGGTCTCCCGGGCGATGACCACCACAGTGACAAGGCACGGGGCGTAGAGCATCACAAAGACGAGGAGGGCTACGGCGGTGGCTCGGTTCCAGCTGGGATCGGCCGCCAGGCGTATGGAGAGCCCTTCTGCCGCTTCGGCATCCACTTCGCCCAGGGAGTAGGCGGTACCCAGGGTGGAGACGATGACCTCTTTGGCGGCAAAGCCGCCCACCAGGGCGATGTTGGTGCGCCAGTCGAAGCCGGCATACTTAGTGACGGACTCCATGGCGATGCCGATCTTTCCGGCGAGGGAGTGTCGCAAGGCCTCCTGGGATGCCTGGTTATCGATGGTCACCAGGTGTGTGGTGAGTTCCGCGCCGCTAAGGGTGGCCTCGGCGGTGGTGCGCTGGGCGTCGAAGGCCGCCATATCATCGACCGAAAGCCCAGGGAACGTCATCATGGCCCAGATGAGGATGGAGATCCCCAAAATTACCGTACCCGCCTTCCTCACATAGGACCAGGAGCGCTCCCAGGTGTGGATGAGAAGCCCCTTGAGGGTGGGCATACGGTAAGGGGGCAGTTCCATGACAAAGGGGGTCGAAGCGCCCCGGATGATGGTAGAGCGCAGGAGTTTGGCGACCAGTAAGGCGGCGATCCAGCCTCCCAGCACCGTCCAGAACATCACCGAGGCGGCGTTGTCAAAGAAGGCGGCGGAGATGAGAATAATCACCGGTACCTTGGCACCACAGCTCATAAAGGGCGCGGTGAGGACGGTGGCCAGCTTCTCCTTGGGACTGCGTAAGGTACGCGTGGCCATGATCCCGGGCACGGCACATCCACCGGCGATTCCTCCGGAGACGATGAGGGGCATGACCGAGGAGCCGTGAAGGCCGAAGGCACGCATAACACGGTCCATCATATAGGCCATACGGGCCATGTAGCCGGAGTCTTCGAGAAAGGAGATCATCATGAACATCACCATGATCAGAGGCACAAATCCCAGAACGCCCCCCACGCCGCCGACGATGCCATCGACCAACATGGACTTCACCAGGCCGTCGGGCAGGGTCGCCGATACGACATCCGAGAACCAGGCGAAGAAATTCTCCACCCATCCCATGGGGATTGCCCCTAAGTGAAAGGTGACGAAAAAGATGGCATAGAGAATGCCGATCATGATGGCGGGCCCTAAGAACTGCTGGGTGAGGAGCCGGTCAAGCTGATCGGAGAACTGCAATCGAGCCTGGGGACGTATCACCCTTACAACGCCCTCCTTCATCAGGGAGGCGATATAGCCATAGCGGTAGTCGGCAATGAGGGATTCCGGGCTGATCTTAAGGGTAGATCGGCAGTGACGGCCCACCGCCGCGGTCATGCCGGAGAGAGTGGCCGAGGTCTCCGCATCGCTCTGGAGCCCCAACTTTACCAGCTGTTCATCATTTTCCAGAAATTTGATGGCCACCCAGCGGGAGGGGGCCCGTTCGGCCAGAAAACCCGTCTTCTCAATCACGGCCACCATCTCCTGAAGAACCGGATCGAGATCGGGGCCGTAAGAGATGGTTAAGGGCTTCCAGTCTCCCGTTTTTTCTGCCGTATAGGCGATGGCGGCATCCAGAAGTTCACGCTTACCGCCACCGATACGGGCCACGGTCTCTACCACGGGAACGCCCAGGAGCTTTGAGAGAAGCGGGGTATCGATCTCCTTGCCCTGCTTTCTCACCGCATCCATCATATTTAAAGCCAGGACCACGGGGACCCCAAGCTCCATAAACTGCAGGCTAAGATAGAGGTTGCGCTCCAAACTGGTGGCGTCGAGAATATTCACCACCGCCTGGGGACGACGCTCCACGATATAGTCCCGGGCCACGAGCTCCTCGGGGGTGTAGGCGGTGAGGGAGTAAGTACCGGGAAGATCCACGATGGTTAGGTCACGCCCATTGTGATGGGCATCGCCCTCCCGGTGCTCCACGGTAACACCGGGATAGTTCCCTACCCGCTGCCGTGCACCGGTAAGGGCATTGTACATGGTTGTCTTTCCGCAATTCGGATTGCCAGCCAGGGCCAGCGTCAGGTGTTGATCCATATTAGTATCTATTCATATCCTAAAATGAGGTGTTCAGACCGTGTCAGTGGGCGGCTCCTCACAAAAAAAGGGGCGGCCTGAGAGAAGACAAGCGAAACGCTACTCCTCGCTGGAGTCCACAAAGATAAAGTCGGCTTCACTATTTCTCAAGGTGAGGGTAAAATCCCTCAGCCGAAGGGCCACAGGGTCCTTGAGGGGGGCCTTACCGATCACCATCACATCGGTATTCGGCACAAGACCCATATCACGAATACGGCGCCCCAGTTCTCCCTCTCCAGAGACCATACGAATGACACCCTTCTGGTTCACCTTCATCTCACGTAAACTCATCATCTCTGACATTTGTTGCCTCACTCATTCCAGCATCGCACTGTGATTTTAAGAAAAGAAAAAACGGGATCCCATGAACCCCACGCCACCTGTACCGGCCCATTCAACCCATGAGCCCTTTTACGCCTCTCATGCATGCATACCTGCCGCTCTATCTGCGGGGAGGTGCATCGCTTCTAAGTGACAATGGCCTCATGATATCTTCATCGACGGCAAAAGGTCGACATTTCTTACCGCCATAAACCCTCAACAGCCTTTTTTTCGGCATGCCAAAGTTTTTATGGGTTGATAGCACACCCTCTCCACCCCATGCAACTCTTTTCTTTGGCAATACCCCCCTCTACCACCGGCTCCAATCACCACCCACCCCTACGAAAAGATCTATATATTGAAGGCCTTCCCCCTCTTTTTCTAAAAAAATTCATCATACCGCAGGGCATTATTCATCCACAATATTTCTTGGCATGCCTAACTTTTTACATTGACAAGCCCGGCCCGCCCCTTTATCTTTTCCATACGCCCACGGTGGGCCCCTCAAAAAAAAAGAGGCTCTCCTCGCCTTCAGCGCACGGAGTCATAAGCCCCGTGAGATCCCACCTTTTATTATAGAACAGATCAGGAACAGGAGAATATCGTTTCCATGCTCGATAGAACAATCATCATACTCGTGGTCGCTGCCGCCCTCTTCTTTTTCGTGCGCTCCCTCTACCAGACCTTCACCGGTAAAAAATCCGGGTGCGGCAACAAATGCGCCGGGTGCAAACCCAGCACCCCATGCACCCCACCGACCAAGGATAAAAAAACACCGTAACAAAGCCAATACTAAAAAAAGGCCCCTCCAGCAGTGCATATAAAATCACTGAACGGGCCTTTTTTCCGATGGATCTTAGCCAAAAATTTGGCTCAATGTACCCCCGATGGATGGGGCAAGGGACGCCTTATTAAAAACGCTGGCCGCCCGTGGGATAGAGCGCCAGATCTTTGAGACGGGGACCATCCCACTTCGTATAGGGCCCCTCTTCGGCCAAGGTCTTGGCCACATCGGCAATATGGAGGCGCTCACAGGTATCGGCGGTGGGAAGACCGGTCTCCGGATCGTAGCCGTTCTCTTTATACCAGGCCGCGACCAAGGCCATATGGGCCTCTCGATCCCGCTCCCCTTCGGGGCTGTGCTTAAAATCAGGACGCTGGGGCAGCATATCATCGACGATGGTGATTCCTTGACGCGCGTTGAATGCACGCTCCACGGCCCCGATACGATCGGAGACGGCCTCCACCATGGCTCCGGTGTAGGTAATACCGGTGGCCTTGGTGAGCATCTCGGCCAGACCGTCGAAGAGAGAGCCCTTCCAGATAAGGGGAAGAGCGCAGGTCCAGGTATTCACGGCACCTTTGCATCGCCCGATGGTATCGGCCAGGGTGGTGACCCGCTCCCCGTGGATCATGGAGTGGACGGGATCGTCGGTGATGATCCCCTTGGCCATGAGATCCTTCAGGACATCTTCATCCGAGTTCTCCCCACACGACCAACTGCGGCCCCTCAGGTGATCGGCACCACGGGTGGCGATGGCGTGGGCCAGGGTGAAGAGCCCGGCGGGATAGACCCCGCGGCCCAGCCCCTTCACATGGTAGCAATACTCCATGGCATCGCCCCCGATAATCTTGGCCAGGGAGTACATCCCCTCGGCAATGAGATTACCGAACCCTTCGCGCATCACGGTTTTATGGACCAGCTCCACCTGATCTGCCGCGTTCTCCCAGGAGAGATCCAGGCCGCCGGTGAGGGTATCATTGATGAGACCGCGATTGTACAGGTCTTTGGCCAGGGCGATGGTGTTCCCCAGGGCGATGACATCCACGCCGTAGGCGTCGCACAAGTTCTCCATCTCCATGATGGCGACGGGGTCCTCGATGCCGCAGTTGGTACCCAGGCAGTAGACCGCCTCGTACTCCAAGCCTTCCCCCACCTCCCCTTTACGATCTCCCTTGGGGATCTTGTAGATATTCTTGCACTTGATATGGCAGCTCTGGCACCCCACGCGGGCGATCTCATACTCTTTCCACGCCTCGTGACGCAGCTGGGTGGGGACCTCCTCGGGGGGAAGCTCCTTTTCGAAGTTTCGGTACCCGGGATACCAGTGGGTGATGCCGTAGTGGGAGCCGTAGACAGAGGCCACCTCCTTCTGCACCCGGTCGTTGGCCATGAAGCGCTTGTCCTCCTTGGAGAGGGCGACAAACCCCTCCCGGTCGAAGAGTTCGGGATGCCCAGACCCCCTTAGTACGATGGCTTTCAGCTTCTTGGAACCCCATACCGCCCCGCTGCCCCGGGAGGCCGAGGCGTACTTATCCACCATGGTGGAGGCGAGACGCACCAGATTCTCTCCGGCCTGACCGATACAGGCGACACACACCCCCTCGCCATGACGGGCCACCAGGGTATCGGTGGTGGCCCAGGTATTGAGACCCCAGAGATCGCCGGCATCATGGATAGAGACCGCCCCATCTTCGATGAGGATATAGACCGGGGTCTCCGAGGCTCCAGAGACAATCAGCTGATCGTATCCGGCCCGCTTCATGACGTTGGCCATGGAGCCGCCCACGTTGCCATCCCCCATGATACCACTGTAGGGCGAGAGGGTGCTCACATGAAGACGACTGGAGAGCCCCATAGTGGTTGCCGTCAGAGTCCCGGCGGCAAAGCAGAGCAGGTTTTCCGGCCCCAAGGGGTCAACCCCGGGTCCCACCTCATCGAAAAGGGTCTTCGCATTGAGCCCGCGCCCCCCTAAAAATGCCTGAGCCACATCCGCATCCAACGCTTTTTTTTCCAGGCGCCCATGGGTTAAATCCACACGAAGAACCGTTCCACACCATCCAAACATAGCAATACTCCCCACGGCGATACTTAAATACCGCCCACTAAAATAGACTCCGTTACCCACTCACATATCCACGGTAAGGATCATAAAACGACCCATCCCGACCAGAAAAACGAACAAATTTTGGTTTTTACAGCATTTCATCCCACGAAACAAGCCCACCCGACAATCTTCTTTACTCCACCATCCCCGGCGCTTATACTATCTATTTGCCACCTAAAAGTTGCAAGCGTCCTGTGGCCGGATATGCAAGGCGCCGGACATGCAACTGTCGTATTTTGACCATTATGCAAAACGGTGAATACACCTTTTAGGTGCCAGTCAATGGGGTGGGTTCTAAGAGGCATCACCCCTCATTTTCATACTCTCCCACAGATAAAGGAGCGCCTCCCATGGGTAGCTATATCGACATCAAGCAAGAGGTTCTGGACACCGCCCTCTGGCTCTCTACACATCACTACTTCGGCGGCGAGCTGGGCTCAGGGGGCAATGTCTCCGCACGGATTCCGGATAGAGACCTCTTTGTCATCACCCCCACAGCGGTTCCCTACGATGAGATCACCACCGATGAGATCTGCCTGATGGATTTCGACCTGACGCAGATCGAAGGGGGACTCAAGCCCTCCATCGAGGCCGGCATGCACGCCACCATATACACCAAGCGCCCCGATATCAGAGCCGTGGCCCATACCCACCAGCTCCACGCCAGTATCTTCTCGGTACTGAATATGCCCATCCCTCCCCTCTTTGATGAGATCACCCTCGCCATCGGAGACCGGGTGGATGTGGTCCCCTACGCCATCAGTGGCTCCGACGCCCTGGCCAAAAATGTGGGAGAGACCGTTGCCAACGGCTGCCGATGCTTCATCATGCAGAACCACGGCGCCCTGAACCTCGGGAGCGACCTCAGAGAGGCCATGGGCAACGCAGAGCTCCTGGAAAAAATAGCGCGGGTCTACCATAGCGCACTGGCCACAGGCCGTCCCATAACCACCCTCCCTCAAAGCGCACTCACCTTCTGGGAAGAGGTTCGGCAGACCCTTTAAGCCCGAGATTCCGGCCCAAGTCACGGGCCGGAAAAGAGATCTCACTGCCCCTCCTCATTTTTTTGGGGTGGCATCCCCTGGCCCCTTTCTGATATGAGACGGGCACAAAATAAATAAGGACGCCATCGCAACCCCACCGATCCGTGATTTGTATGTGGACTCTAGATGCGGTGACATCCGTCATCCAAAGACCGACCACAAAAGGGATCGTCCCCCATGACCGATAGCAATACCCCAAATCACTCCCAGCAGGCGGAGCTTACCGCCCTTGTTGCCGAGGTGACACTCTTAGACTTGCCCCACGTCCACTTCAAAGACATCGTCAAGATCGAGCGACTGATGCCCCAAGAGACCTTTACGGACATCCTCGCCGACTTTGCCCAGGGCAATCCCCCCTCTTACACCCTCATCGATGTACGGTCTGAATCGGAGTTTGAGAAAGAGCATATCCCCTTTGCCGTGAACATTCCCATCCTAAACGATGAAGAGCGCCACAAGGTGGGGCTCATCTACACACGCCACAACAAAGACCTGGCCCTCTCCTACGCCTGGTATCTGGCCAAAGAGAAAGAGGCCGAACTCCTGGCCCAGGTAAGGGAAGTCACCCAGGGCGGGCCGGTACTCCTCTACTGCTGGCGAGGCGGCGGGCGAAGCGGCTACACCACCAGCATGCTCAACGAAAACGGCATCGATGCCGTCCGCCTCACCGGAGGGCAGAAAGCCTTTCGCAAAAATGTGCGTGCCCTTCTCTACGAAGGAGAACTCACCCTCTACCCCCTATCGGGCAAGACCGGATGTGGTAAGTCGGAACTTCTGGAGTATATCCACGCCCACTACCCGGAGATCCCCAATCTTCACCTGGAAGCGGCCGCCGGTCATGCCGCCTCGGTGTATGGAGAGATCCGATTCGACCTCATGGGAGACTCCCTGGCCAAGAATCAGAGAGATTTTGAGACCAGGCTCTACGTCAACCTTCTTCAATACAGGAATCCCGACGGCAGCATGCCCCCCTTTCTCACCGAGATGGAGAGCACGAAAATCGGCCATTTCAACCTGCCCCCGGTGCTCTGCAGGGCCCTGGCCCGGCAGAACCATATCGGCCTCACCTGCCCCTTAGACGCCCGGCTGGATCGACTGAAGCGAGAGTACTTCGGCAGCGGTGGCAAGAGGGCCGAGGCCATGGTCAAGGAGGCCAGTCGATACCTGACCCGTCGGGTGGGAAAAGAGACCATTGATCGGTGGTTTGCCGCCATCGATGCCGGTGATTATCTATCCTTCCTGCGCGAGGTGATGGTGAACTACTACGACAAGGTCTACAAAGGGGTGGAGACCCCGCCCCTCTTGGTGGTGGATAACGCCGACCTGGGGCTGGCAGCAAAAATCGTCGTGGATTGGTACACGACCCAGACCGTATAAGGGAGATCCCCATGCCCATTCTTATCTCCTCCCACGTGACCCTGGCCGACGACGAGGTGGAACTCTCCGCGGTCAAGGCCTCCGGCCCCGGTGGACAACACGTCAACACCTCGGCCACCGCCATTCACCTGCGCTTCGATATAAGGGCCTCCTCCCTGCCCGAGATATACAAGGAGCGTCTCCTCCTCTTGTCGGACCATCGGATCACCGATGAGGGGGTGGTCATCATCAAGTCCCGGGAGCACCGCAGCCGGGAGATGAACCGTCAGGGCGCCTTGGAACGCCTGGCCATGCTCATACGCAGCGTGGCCACAGCGCCCAAAAAGAGGCGCCCCACGCGCCCCTCCAAAAACGCCCGCGCCAAGCGGGTCAATGCCAAGGTAAGGCGGGGGGAGACCAAAAAAATGCGCGGGAGAGTCACGCATTGAAAGACGTGACTAGCCTCCTTTTACAGCCCCATGTGCGGGAAGCGAGTCCATGCGAAAAAAAACAGAGGCCCTCTAAGGCTAAAGGGGTCTTAAAAACGGAGCCTCCGGCAGCTAAGGTGGCCCACCTCGAAGGCGGGTTGCGTATGTGATTTACCCTTGAGTCAATTTGTCCAAGCTGTTTGGCAACCTTTTGTAAAAGGTTGGCCCCGGCAGGGCTACCGGAGGCAAGCTTTCACCGCACGGCCTCTGGCGGGTCGCTTTTTTTCAAAAAAGCGCCGTAAAAACTTTTCGATGACAAGAACACGTGCCTGCCAGACATTTTTTTATAGAGAATATGAAGAGCCAAAGGCCCTTCATATTCTCAAATCTGGGTTCCAAGGTCACAGACCTTGGCCGCCGGAGGCTTTTTTTACAACAAACGGCAATAGTCATCAAAAAAGATGCATGAACGCATCATCCCCTCTTTTTTAGCAGCACCCCGTGCCCCCTCCGCAGGAGGCCTTATCCTTGCCGTGGATCCAGCCCGAGATGATGTAGGCGGCACAACCGACGCCGGGATCCACGGAGATGGCGGCCACGGGGCAGTTCACCGCACAGGCACCGCACTCCATACATCCATTCAGATCCTCGATACGTGCCCTGGGGCCCTCCTGGGAAAAGACACCATGGGGACAAACGGTGGTGCAGAGCCCACAGCCAATACAAAGATCGGTGTGAAGCGTCAAGCTGGCCATGTTATCGATGTATCGCATATCTTTCATGGTGATATCCTCCTTAGCCGGTAAAGGGCGCCGCCAACCAGATGATCATGCCCAGAACGACGGCACCTATCTGAAGGGGGATCGCCCGTTTCATCTCATATTCGACTCCCGTGGGGGAGGTATACGGGGTGGCTCCGGTAAAATTCATGGCCAACCAGGAACTCACGGCCACGAGCCAGAGGAGAAGGGCAGCGAGGATCCTTAAGTCGAAACGCCCCCCATAAAAAACGCAGAGGCCAAGCCCGCATACCAGGCCGGCCAGCCCACCCTTTACGGAGAAGGCCCGGCCGGGAAGAAGAGGGAGGAGGACCGGGGTGATGAAGGCGCCTGAAAGGACCCCCGTCAAGAGAGCCACGCAGGCGACGCCCCCCCTCGTGACGGCCTGGGAAAGGGAGAAGATCCCCGGACCGATGCCGGAGAGGAGAAATAACACGGGGAGCGCCCACAAAAGGGGCTTTCCCGTCAGGCTCAGTTCCACGGGGGTAAGCCGCAGGCGCTCTTTGAAGGTAAAGGTCACACGGCGCATGGCCGTATCGGCCCGCATCCCGCCCTGGATGAAGGCGGGCACGTCCGAAGCGCGGATGGGCCCGAAGAGGGCTGTAAAACCGCAGATTTTTTTCACGTCCCGAGCCCTCACCCCACTGGCCGAGAGCTGGGGCAAAATCACGTGCCGGTGAGAGACGAGGGCCTTAAGGCCCGTCTTCACCACCAGGGCACCCACCTGGGCCGCAGAAAAAACACCCTTCCCCGCCGCACACCAGACGTTGATGCCAGTGGTGTCCACCACGAGAAGCCAGGCGTCGCAGCCGATGAGCGCCTCCCTTAACGCATCAAAACTCATCTTGTAATTGGCCGTCACCAGAACCGGGGCCACGGCATCCGGAGCGCCCACGGCATAAAGCCCAGGGGCAATACTATAGTGGCTGCGTCCCAGATTCCAGCGTGCGGAAAAGCCGCCGCCATAATCCCGCCATCCAAGATCTGTGCTCACCACCGGTACCGGTCCCACCGGGGTCTCTAAAAATGAGGTCACAAAGCCGCATACCCTGTAACCGGGTCGCTCCCGTCCATCGCCACACGAGGGGATGTCATCCGCTTTTGCGGCCCTTACGCCAAATGCCATCAAATCATTGTCCATGGACTCTCCTCCAGAAATACCGCCCTCTTTTTCCCCACGACGGCAAGAGATCAATCACCGCCTGGGCATGACTCTATATTCGTATAAATGAAGGGGGATTGCACCTAAATAAAAAAGGATCACAGACGAGGGATGGGAGGGATAGCCGAACGGAAGAATCCGGTCGGCTTTTTTAAATCAGCCGAACGGACCAGTCCGTTCGGCTCTCGGAACGAGACTGTTTAGACGGCCGCCACAATGGACATCTCCACGAGCACCGTCTCACGGGCCATGGAGGCCTGGACGCAGGCACGGGCAGGGGCCATGCCCGAAGTAACCCAGTTATCCCATACGGCGTTCATATCGGCGAAATCATTCATATCTTTGATATAGATAGTGGCCGACAGAATCTTATCCTTGCACGATCCCACGCTCTCGAGGAGGGCCTCTATTTTTTCCAAGGTGGTCTCGGTCTGACCGGTAATGTCTGCAGTTACATCTGCGGCTACCTGGCCACAAAGATAAACGGTATGATTGTAAACCACTGCGCGGCTCATGCGGGCTTTGGTTTCGTGGCGCTGAATATCCATGGTCTCTCTCCTTACTAAAAACTGCCGGACTTTTTTAAGCCGGCGGTGATGGTTGCATCCATAGTCAAGGGCAGCCGTCCCCCCCTTTTTTTGGGTATCATAAAAAGGTATCGTCCCACGACAGGGGGCACAAGATGCCGTCAGGTTCAAAGAATGCCTGACTATAACCAAACGTTCCTCAATGGATCAAGTCCCATTTCCTCCCTTTACGCTTGCGGTCCGTACAAATTGTGCTTATCGTTTATAAAATTCTTCATTTAAGCAGAGACTCTCACTCACTAGGGGGACACAAAAAAATGAACAAATGGAAATTCGGATTCGTAGCCGGGATCATACTCGTTGTCGGGGGATGGATCGCATGGACCTTCCTCATTCCCAGCGAAGACATTAAAAAAAGTGTCAAGGACCTCCAGGCCGATGCCGTGGGACTGGAACGTGTCATCACTCACTCCCTCTACGACGGCACAAAAAAAAGCTGGTCGGGACGCATCAAAGTGTACTCCTTCCCCACCCAAGGTGGGGCCGGAGCGGCCTTCTCCTTCCTGGATGAAAACGGCAAAAAAATCATCTGCGGTCCCGGATGGCGTATCGAAGAGCGGTAAGGGGCCCAATATATGGGCCATGCCCAGGCGCCCGTGAGGCGTCTTAAAATGGCCCCCCCTCCCTTTTTTTAGGGAGGGCCCCCGTCGGCTCTCGAAAGGCGGGTATCATTCCCCTTGATTTTGCTCATCCATTTTATTACTTCTACATTTAAGGTAGAAAGTAACCCCTTCCTGCATCGAAAAACCAGGAAGAGGCCGCCGGCATGAAACGAGGGATGGTGCTCCGGCAGAGACCACCATCCATAATGACCGAGGATCGATCAGAGTCTGCCACAACCCCCTTAAGGAGAATCCATGGAATCCAATGGCTTGTCACAAGAAGAGATCGAGATGCATCTCGAAGAGTTAAACGATGCATGCGAATTACCCTGGCATGTGGAAGGGGAGCACCTCAAGAAACGATTCCTATTTAAAGGATTCAATGCCGCCTTCGGATTCATGACCCGCGTGGCCATCAAGGCCGAACAGATTGACCACCATCCCGAGTGGACCAATATCTACGGGCGGGTGGACGTGGCCCTCACCACCCACGATGCAGGGGGCGTCACCAAGCAGGATTTTTCTATGGCCACCTTCATGGAGAGAATCTCAGGCCTCTGATTCTCCCGGTCCCAGGGGAAGAACGATATAGACCGTGGTCCCCTGGTTCGATCGTGAAGAGACGGTCAGAGTCCCCCCGTGGCGCGTCACCACGGCATGGGTGATGGCGAGCCCAAAGCCCTTACCCTTCTGAGCCCCCCTCTTCTGGGTCGTATAGTAGGGATCAAAAATATAGGGCTGATGCGCCTCACTAATACCTCGGCCCTCATCCCGAACCGTCACCTCGACCCACCGATGGGCAGATGAAGGGGTCGACCCCTTGCCCTCCCGTCCGGCCCAAGCGCAACGCACCCACACAAGCCCCTTCGGGCCATCATAGGCCTCCCGTGCATTTTTCACCACGGAAGCGATCGCCTGGATCATCTGGGGCCCATCCACAGGCACCGGGGGAATCGCCTCCAGAATCTCCAGAAAAATCCCAGCCGCCTCACCGCCGGCCTGGGCCACACACCGGCCCAGCACATCCTGGAGAGGCATGGCAGGGGCCACCCCCTCTCCCTGGGCCGAGAGGGTGATAAGGCGTCCCATAAGCTCCCTGGCCCGGGCAATGGTCTCTTCCATAGAGTCTAAATGCACGTGGACAGGATGCCCCGTATCGAGGGAGAGGACGGCAAGTTCCACACGCCCCAGTAAAATAGCCAGCATATTGTTAAAATCATGGGCCACCCCCCCGGTGAGGGAGCCGATGAGATCGAGTTTTTGCTGGGCCACCAGAGCCTCCTGGAGATGACGATACTCCGTCACATCGGTGAGGCTGGCCCTAAGTCCCACCACCGTGCCCTTTCTCATCATCGGTGCCGAATGAAGAATCACCATCATCTCATGGCCATCTCGGTGAATCATACGGTACTCGGTGGCCCCCACATCGCCCCCCTTCAGCACAATCCCCATATGGTCGACAAACCGGTGTCGATCATCAATGTGCAGGGCTTTAAATATCGTACCCCGCTTCTTGTAATCCTCGGAAGAGAGTCCCAGAGAGGCCAACCCCAGGCTGTTGATATAGACCACACGAAAGTCAAGGTCCACCTCGCAGACCATACAGGGGAGCAGCTCGGCCATCTCCCGAAACCGGACCTCACTCTCACGTATCGCCTGCTCTGCGGCTCGCCTCTCCGTGATGTCATCCACCATCCAGAGAACCCCTTTGTTGAGATCCGGGGGCATATGGCTATCCACGGCCTTCCCGGAGAGAGAACACCAGACCGTGGATCCATCCCGGCGCATCAAGGGGTAATCCATATGCACCGGTTCTCCATGGGCCAGGGCGTCATGGCAGAGGCTTCCGTAACGCATATAGCCTTCCATGCTGAGGTGGAATTTTCGCATGGACACCCCTTCCATCTCCTCGGAGGAGTCATAGCCCAGAATCCGGGCGAGGCGATAGTTGGCCTTCCAGAGACATCGCTCCCCTTTAAGCAGCATGATACCCACCATGCTGTTGGAAAAAATAGTGGTCAACTCCGCCAGGGCGCCATGGAGGGCCTCGGCCTTCTCCTCCGCCTCTCGCGTACGGGAACGCACCAGGCACTCCAGGTAATCCGTGGCTCTCTCCTCAACATCACGCCCCTGCTTCAGGGAGGCGATCATCTGCTCGAAGGAGCGGGCAAGGCAGGCCATCTCATCCGCCCCTGAAAGGGATATCGTCTCAATATCAAGATTCCCCTGACTCACCCGTTTCGCCTGAGATGACAACATCCGTAGGGGACGCACCACCCTCTCCTTCAATACAGAGTAGAAGAGCCCCAGGGCCAGGGCCGTAAACAAAATGGCCCCCACCACAATCTCCCAGCCCATGCGCCGAGTGGCCTGCCCATACTTTAAACGCATCTTTTTTAACCCGGAAAAAAGGGCATCGTCGCGAACACCCGCCCCCAGCACCCACCCCGTGGAAGGGAGTGCCTGGTGGAAGAGAAGCCAGTCATTCCCTTCCATTTCAAGGCGCTCGCCCCCCTTGTCCAGGCTCAACAGGGTGCGGGCATAATGCCTCACCTCTGGATTGGAGGCCTCTAAAAATCCACGGGGAGTGCTCTCCCCCTGGGGCCCCTGCAATCCCAAAAGCACCCTATATTCCGGAGACATGACAATGGGCACCCCCGTGTCGTCCACCAGGAACCAGAACAGGCCATCTTCATCCATCAAGATCCCCTGTTCATGATAGATCTCATCGAAGAGGCTCTTTAAGTGCATATCCATCCCCACCACCCCCTTTAAGGCACCCGCCGGAGAGATAACCGGTGCCGATGCCGTCACCACCACCTCCGCATGCAGAACATCGGGATAAAGGGAAGTCCAGACGGGGGTATGGGCCGGATTTTCCTGGGGGGATGCCCCGGTAAACCATGTCCGTTCCTTCAAATAGCCCATGGTCAACCCCGAAAAAATGGAAGGGGGCATGGTATTCGGGTAGTACTGGGCAAAGCCATCGATGGATAAAAAATAGGCCGAGTAGATAATAGGGGTGCCATGGCCCAGGATCTCGAGGTAGGGCGCGAGGCAGGCGAGGCGAGCCTGGGTGCCAGGGGGTGAGGGCGTCTCCACATCGGGCAGCTGCATCATCATAACCGTGGCATCTGCGGGGCCCATCAGAGCACCGGAGGGGGTGAGCGCTTTCAGTGAAGGCACCGTCTCGCAGTGAAGAGAGGATAAGGGGGCCTCAAAGAGAAGATATTCCGCTTTTTCGGCGATCTGAGCCGCGCTCCGGGCCACACTCTCAAAGATATGGTCGTAGTGAAGGGCCCGTATAGATACCCGATCTGCCAGGTTCACCGCCATGCGCTGGCGCAAGGCCCCGATGGTCCGATCGGTGAAGGCGTCGCCGAATTGACGCACATAGCGCGTCATAAACAGAGCAAAGGCAATGGAAAATACCAGAAGAACAATGGAGAGGGTCACCGTCACCTGCACACTAATACTGGACTTAAAACGAGCCACACCACCCCTCCAAAAAAAACACCATCCATCCCTCACCCTAGGCGATCGAGCATCTCGAATGCGGAGCAAAACAGATCCCCCCTCCTCTCGTCAAGATCAAAAAGGGTGTGGTTTGTATGCATTAGGTGAAAAAGCGATAACCAGGCCCCCCTTCCCCATGAAATAATCCTCCCATGGGAAGCGCTGCCCATGAAAAAGGGATCACCCCACCAGCTGACATCTCCCTTTGTTCCCTTAATCATCCCTTTCGTCTATCGCCCCTTCCCAGAATCGGAGACCATCATAAGGGGTGAGGGAAAGGGCGCCAGTAGAACCTGATTGAGAAGATACGGTTCGTCGAATCGCACCGCATACCCTTTAAGAAGTCCCAAAAGGAGGGAGAGAGGCACCCGCTCATCCCGATAGGCCTCCAGGGTCTCTAAGAAGTAGGCCGTCTCCTCCTTCGAGAGCCCTTCGGAGATCCATCCAAAGGCATGCATGAGGGTATTGATCATAGAAGGGGTCCGGGGCCGTACCACCAATGCCTTGCGCAAGGAGTCCTCATACCGGTCAAACACCTCGGCCACCGGCCAGTGCTCATGGTTGGCGACAATTTTGCCGCATGCCCTGAAACGCGTCTGATTCCAGGCAAGGAGCAGGAGCTTATGGGTACTGTGATAGGCCACAAGGTCCCGCATCCGCCCCTCTTCTCGGGCCATCCGAAATCGGGTCAGGGCGTAGAGCCGAATGAGAAACTGTTCCCGGATATCGAAATTTTTCAGGCGACCCTCATCCTCCATGGGCACCCCCTCATACCCCGCCATGGCACAGGCGGCAAAAAAACCGGCCCCCCGCTTGGATCCGGACGTTTTCGATACCCCCTCATATATCTTCACATCGAAGGGTCCGCAGGACGGCGATCGATGCTTGAGAAGAAACCCATCCACAGGGGGCAAGGCCGCCAAAAAGGTACTGGAAAACGTGGCCATGGCATCGGTTAACACCCGATCCGAGGCGGGTTGAAACAGGTGGGGCTGTTTATCCACCGTGGCCAAGCGAATGGGTTGCCGGGGAACGCCCAGACCGATCTCCATCTCTGGACAGACGGGAATGAAATTCACATGCCCTTTTAAGGACTCCACGAAGGTGTCGAAAAGAGACTGACCATTATAACGGCAGTTATCAAAACCCAAGCACTTGCTGACCACCAAAACAGGTTTGGGAACCATGAAAAAGACCTCCGCGGCAATGGGTGGATAAACAGAGACCCCGGCATCCCCACAAGAGAGCGTTCCGTCATGGGGAGTCAAGGGGGGTATTAAGGGGGGATCACACAGAGTAAGGATACATGGCACGCACACATCAGAGCCTTGGGCCCGACCCAGAATCAGAGCCAATATCGGACCCAAGGGGTGGGTTAAGGGCGGCTTGAAACCATCTGTCGAAGAAAGGCACACCTCCCCCCCTCACGGCCTTTGATGGCACATTGATTTAATTCTAAAATTCATTTAAAATTTGGCATCTGATCTGGACCACTCTACACCACCCCACCCGCATCAATCCATTGGTTTCTATCACTTTTTTAAAAGGGCCGCCCGATGCGACGCGTGCATCGCCATGGAGGGCACCCCTTATAAGAAAAAGTCGCCCCACAGGGGTGTCCATCCCCCTTTCATGGTGTCAAAAAAAACAACACCCCGGGCCGAGACCGACCTTAAAGAAAAGGGGTAAAAGTCCCGCCCTTAAGGGGCCCTCCCCTTCGCCCTAAGGTAAGAGAGCCCGGCACAGATCTTGATACACTCTACCCCACACGAGGGGGAAAGAACTCCTCTCTATTCGGCCCGCCTTGTCTAACCCCATGACCCCACGGAGGCACCCCATGACCCGACCCATTCCCGAAAATGACACCGATCTTTTTACCTGTGAACGCGTGGAAGATGTGGAAGTCCTCACCTTCCACAAACACCTGCTCTACCACCTCACAGACCTTGCGGCGAAGACCCGTATCCTGGATTACCTCGACTCTGTCTCCAAAGACCCCAGTATCCGGGTCTTCCTTCTCATGGCGGCCCCGAAACGCCTGGATAAAGAGGCCTATATCGCCTTCTATCGTCAGTATCTGGACACCGCCACCGTCGCCGGCCAGACCCAGCTCAAACGGCTCTACAACGGCCTCAACCAGTTCATCTTAAAACTTCACGGCATCAACCCCTTTGTGGTGCATGCCGGCAGCGGAGACACCGCCTTTCTCTTCATGAACATCTCCCTGGCCTGCGATTACCGTATCGCCAGCGAAGAGACTCTCTTCGAAAATCCCACCATGGAGCTGGGGCTCCCGCCCAAGGGGGGCGGCGTCTTCTTTCTCTCCCACCTGCTGGGCCCTGCCAAATGTGCAGAAATTCTCTACTCAGGAAGGGATATCGATATGGAGGAGGCGATGCGCCTGAATCTGGTCCAGCGGGTGGTCAAGCGGGAGGCCCTTCGCACAAGCGCCCTGGAGACGGCCCACGCCTTTGCCCATAAAAGCCCCCTGGCCCTCTTTGGCACCAAGAAGCTCCTGGGCTACGCCATGAAAGATCTGGGGGAATTTTTAGAGTATGAAAACAAGATCCTGGAGACCACCTTAAGGCGCCACCATCTCTCAAATACATAAAGAAAACGGGGCGACCACTCTTTTGAAGCCACACCTGCGATAAGCGAGCCCGTTTGTCCAATACAGCCAAAACCGAAAGGAAAGGGTTCTGGCCAAAAAAGAAGAACGAACCTTGGAAAAATACAGGGGTGAGAGCTTGGCAAAGGCGATAAGATGGACGGCGAATAAAAGGTCATCCGACAAAATTAAGGAAAAAAGAAGAAAAAGAGGCGGGATAATTCGCCCCACGAGGGGAGGCGTATCGATTATCAAAAAAAGTATTTAGGGCCCCTTTTTATAAAAAAGTCTGCCCTACGAAGGGGAGTAGTCAAGGGAGGTATCCATAGAAAAATACCCAAAGGCCCTTGTTTTATAGCCGGAGGGCCTTATTTTTTATAAAAATAAGGCTATGTCAGGAGTCCTTACCGCCTTCTCAAAAAAACCAAGGAGCTTTTTAAAGCATGAATCAGCCCACCCCAAACCGTGATGCCGCCTTCGATCTCTTCAAGCGCTACAATCATACCCAGAGCCTCACCTTTCACGCCCTCTCCGTGGAGGGTGTCATGCGTCATTTTGCCCAAAAATGGGGGGAAGACCCCGAGGAGTGGGGGATCATCGGCCTCGTTCACGATATCGATTACGAAATGTACCCGGACGACCACTGCACCAAGGCCCAAGAAATTCTCACCGAGGCCGGATGGCCCGCCGCCTATATTCGTGCCGTCGTCAGCCACGGCTGGGGCATTGTCTCCGACGTCAAACCGGAAACCCGGCTGGAGAAAACCCTCTACGCCATCGACGAACTCACCGGACTCATCACCTCCACGGCCCTTGTGCGACCCTCACGCAGTGTCATGGACATGAAGCCCAAATCCGTCAAGAAGAAGTGGAAAGAGAAGAGTTTTGCCGCCGGTGTGGACCGCTCCGTCATCGAAAAAGGGGCCGAGATGCTGGACATAGAGCTCTCCGAACTCATCTCCGAGAGCATCCTCGGCATGCGCAGCGTGGCCTCTCACATCGGCCTGGGGATGACTGAAACCAATTAAAGGCGGCAGCGCTTTCGAAGTGGCACACCTCGCCGACGGAGTTAGTGCGGCGAAAGTATAGCCTCGCTTGGCCCTGCCGGAAGACAACCGTTTGCCTTATTTGAAAGGTCGGACTTTCCAAACAGCTATTGCGAAGTCACTGTTGGTTTAATCGAAGAATCAAAGACGTATGTGATTTGCCCTGAGGCACGAGGGGTAAAGCGCATACGCTACCCGCTTTCAAGGTGGCACACCTTGCCGCCGGAGGCCCGTTTCTTGATCACTT
>JABXKT010000053.1 GCA_013619155.1 Desulfobacteraceae bacterium | reverse complement strand
GTCGGTGAGGTGGGGGATCTGGTCGGGGGGGATGCCGACCCCCTCATCGGTGACTCGAAGGAAGACGGTGCCGGTTTTCGGGTCGTGGCCGGACTGGAGCCGAATCGATGCGGTGGGCGAGGTGAGGGACTGGCAGGCGTTGAGGAGAAGGTTGACCATCACCTGTTCGATGCGCTGGGGGGTGGCCAGCACCTGGGGGAGTCCGGTGGCGAGCTCCACATGGAAGTGGTCTGTGGCCTTCTCCATGGAGGTGCGTACGAGGCGAGTCGCTTGGGTGGCGATGGTGTTGATATCTGCCACCTCCATCTTATCGGCACTCTGTCGTGAGAAGTCCCGAAGGTCGTCGACGATGGTGCGGATGTGGCGAGCCGCATCGTTGGTCTCTTCAAGGATCATGGGGATCTCTTCCCGCATACGGGAGTAGGGGAGGCCCGCCATATTGAAGTCGCCGTGCTCCTTAAAATGTGTTTCCAAGATGGGATGCATCTCCTTGTAGGCGGCCACGAGCAGGGGGATGTTGAGAAGAATTAGGCCATTGGGATTGTTGAGCTCATGGGCGATGCCGGCGACGAGAAATCCCAGGGAGGCCATCTTGTCGGTCTGGAGCAGTTGTTTCTGGCGGGTCTCAAGCTCCTGGGTCCGAAGGGCCACCTCCCGTTTGAGGGTGCGGGACCAGAGGATGTTGCCTATGACCACAAGGGTCATGGCGGCAAAGAGAAAGCTGGCGGCGATGATCAGTTTTTTCCTGGAGACTCCCGGCTCGAGGAGACCCAGCCAGCGGTTGTGGATGGTGCGAAGGCGTCCCGTCTTCTTTAAGATGGCCAGCCCCTCGCTGATCTGTGCCATGATGGCCGCATTCTCTTTCAAGGCGGCGTAGCAGTAGAACTGGACGGCTACGGGATGGCCCCGTTTTCGTATGTTGGTGAGTCCGTGTTCACGGATATAGTAGAGTCCGGGAAGGTTGGCCGCGATGGCGTAATCATGGCGGCCTTCGGCCACGAGTCTTAAGGCATCTGTCTGATAGGGAACGGGGAGGGCGTGGATCTTCGGATGGTTCTGTTTAAGGGTCTCGTGCATGATACCGTTGTGCTGGACGAGGACCTCTCGGCCGGTAAGCTGGGATAAGGCGGTGACCCCCAGGGTCTCTTTCCGGGTAAAGATGGAGTGGTGGATGAGGGTGTAGGCCTGGGAGAATTCGTAGCGTGTGGCGCGCTCATCGGAGTATGAGATGCCCTGCATCACATCCACCTCGCCGCGCGTAAAGGCCGCCATGATCTCCTCCCAGGGGCCCAGGCGGATTTCGATCTCTAAGCCCATCACATCGGCCAGGGCACGGGTGAGCTCTACGGTAAATCCGGAGGGCTCACCCTGGTCATTTAAGAACTCATACGGGGGGTACTGGCCATCGCCGCCAAAGACGATTTTTTCTTGAGCGGCCCATGCCGCGCCGGTGGCGAGCCCTGGGGTGAGGAGACACAGGAGAAAGAGAGCGCGCCAACCCATTTAGATCTCCTCTTCTCTCCCGATGATGTGATCCGCCTCGAGGCGTTCCAAGTACACGGGGACCAGTTGGTTCATCAGCCGGTCCTCCCCCGAGAATTGGACGGGGATATAGCTAGAGGTCAGCCCCTTGAGGAGGCCGGTTTGCCGGTCCCTTACCTTCTCCACAAGCACCTCGGCTCGGGTGCCCACGGCCGCCTCCATGAATCGTTTTTTGGCGGCATTGCCGATGGCCCGAACCCGCGTGGTGCGATGTTTCATGGTATCGCCGTCGATGCGGCCGTCGAAGGAGGCCGCCGGGGTCTTCTCCCGGGGGGAGAAGGGGAAGACATGGAGGTAGGCCAAGGGGAGGGACTCTAAGAAACGGCAGGTGTTTTCAAACTGCGCCTCGGTCTCTCCGGGGAATCCGATGATGACGTCGGCACCGATGGCCGTGTTCGGGGAGAGTCTGTGGACGCGGCTGGCCAGCTTATGGAAGTGCTCCGTTGTATAGGGCCTCTTCATGCGGGAGAGGATGGTGTCATCCCCACTTTGTAAGGGGATGTGGAGATGGTCGCAGAAAAAAGGGGAGGCCGTGATGAGGTCGATGATCTCATCGCCAATCTCCATGGGCTCCATGGAGCTCAGGCGGATGCGTTTTACGGATCGGGACGCCTCCATCGCCTTGAGGAGGGCGTAGAAAGAGGTGGCCGGGGTGAGGTCGAGGCCGTAACAACCGATATGGATACCGGTGAGGACCACTTCCTGGAATCCTCGGGACCCTAAGGATTCTAAGCGGGTGAGCACGTCCGCTAAGGGCATGCTGCGGGACCGGCCCCGGGTATGGGGGACGATGCAGTAGGAGCAGAAGGCGTTGCAGCCGTCCTGGACCTTCAGCAAGGGGCGGGTGCGGGTGCCCAGGGCGTCTACATCGATGCTCTGGAAGAGGGTTTCGCGGCAGCTTTTATTCCGATCTTCGGAGAAGTGGGCCTCGCCCTTTTCGTAGAGGGCCAGGATCAGCTCCGGGAGTTTGTGCTTTTCCGTGTGGCTGATGACGGCATCCACCCCGTCGATTTTTTCGATCTCTTCGGCCTCTGTCTGGGCATAGCATCCCGTGACCACCATCTTGGCGGCGGGATTTTTTCGAATCGCCTGGCGGATGTGGTGCCTGGACTCCACCGATGCTTTTCCGGTGACCGTGCAGGTATTGATGACACAGACATCGGCATCTTTCGGGGAGTCTGTCTCGTTCCAGCCGTGGGCGGTGAGGGCCATGGCCACGGCATCGGATTCGAACCGGTTGACCTTGCAGCCCAGGGTGTTGATGAAAAAATATGGCATAATATCGACCTAAATGATTCGCACCATATGAAACCATGGTGATAATAGATGATGGGGCGTCTTTTAGAGGCGTCCCTATTTTTTTTATCGTCGGTCCGGGTGAAAAGGGACCGTTTGTCACGCATCGCTCCCTTTGTCCGGTGGGGTTCCGTCCCTTTTTTTTGTATAGCACAAAAAATAAAGGAGGGAGGAAATCCCTCCCCCCTTTACCAGAACTTACGGGGCAAACCCACCTTTAAATAGCCCAGGGCTCTTATCGGTGCTGGCGGGTGATCCATCCGCCGCCGAGGAGTTCATCGCCGGCGTAGAAGACGGCGCCCTGACCCGGGGTGACCGCGGACTGAGGGGTGTCGAAGGTAACGGTGGCCCGTTGGGTGGACGCGTCCACCTCGATGCGGCATGGGCACCCCTTGTGGCTGTACCGGATCTTGCATATCGCCTCAAAGGGGCTCGTTTGGGGCGGCTGAATCCAGTTGATTTGGTGGACGGTACAGCGTGTGGAGAGGAGGTCCTCTTTTTTTCCCACCACCAGGGTGTTGGTGGCCGGGTCCAGGGTGAGGACATAGTAGGGGTAGGGTCCCGGGCAGTTGATGCCGCGCCGTTGCCCCACGGTGAATCCGTGGAGCCCGAGGTGGCGTCCGACCTCGGTGCCGTCATCGGTCACGATGGGTCCCGGTTTCATGGAGAATCCGGGGCGATTCAGGAGAAAGGATTTGTAATCGCCATCGTGAATAAAGCAGATGTCCTGGCTCTCTGATTTTGCAAAGGAGGAGAGTCCGGCGGCCTGGGCATTTTTCTTGATCTCCTCTTTGATCATGCCCCCTAGGGGGAAGATGGCTTTTTTCAGATCCTGGGCGGGCACCTGGGAGAGGAAATAGGACTGGTCCTTTAAGGGATCCTCCCCTTTGAGGAGGTGGATCCCCCCCGTCTCATCCTGCCGTGTCTTGACGTAGTGTCCCGTGGCGAGTTTTTCTGCACCGAGGGAGGCGGCCACCTTCAAAAGCAGCCCGAATTTTATGGCCGGATTGCAGAGAAGACAGGGGTTGGGGGTCTCTCCAGAGCGGTACGCCGCAGCGAAGGGGGCCACCACTTCGGCTTCGAAGACGTCCCGGATATCGATGATGTGGATGGGGATATTTAATTGTTCGGCCACATGGTTCATGACGGCAATGGCCGATTTGCCCGTCTCGGAGTGGAGGGTCAGAAGGGGGGATGGCTCATCCTCGTGGGCCGCGGCCCCTTTTTTTTCGTAGCCGGTAATAAAGTGAATTCCGACGATGGGGTGGCCCTTCTCCTTGAGAAGCCAGGCCGCATAAAGAGAGTCGATGCCACCGCTTACCGCGACGGCTAGGGTATGACTGTTCATTAGAAAAAATTCTTATCCTTGGGATTGGCGATCATGGCATGGGATGGGCCGGTGGGAACTCAGAGTTCACAGGCGCTGCATCTGGCCAGATCGAAGAGCACCTCCATGGAGGGGCGTGTGATGGAGAGGGGCCCCTTCTGGGGCAGGCCGACGTACAGGCCCACAAGGGGGTGCCCAGGGCGTCCTTGTGCCTCACCTCCTGGTGAGAACGGCTCACCTTGATTCCTTTTCGCTTGAGGTCGAAAGGGCCGTTGGTAACGTTTTCCCGGGTTCCTTTAAGCTCTAAGACCCTGATCTTCTCCTGGCAGGGGACGATGCTCGCGTGCACAATGGCGAAGGTGAGATCGTCGTCTCGGGCGAGGTAGCAGACCACCGGTTCGGGGCTGGCCTCCCTGGGAAATCGAAGAATCAGTATTTTTAACTGCACGCGTTCGGCCTCCGAGGGGGGGGCGAGGGTGAAAATTTGCCGGGGAACTGTGGTGAGGTTCTCATCTATTCTGATGAGAGCCCGTCGCTCTCGGGAGGCGGTCATGGTCGTCAGTCGATCCCTTAAGACTCTTGGCGTGCGTGCGGCCGGCATCTTAAGAAATTGTAAAACACTTTATCGTACCGGGTCTGATGGGGGGTGTCAACATGGCAGCCTTTTTCTAAGCGTGCCCTAAAAGTCTTCTTATGCGATTGCCCTTGTTTATGCCGAAACTTGATTCTTATCCTTTGATAGCCACCTCTGCCGTAGGCGAGTTCTTTTATCCAAAAGCAGCGAAATAAATCATCGCCCACGGGGGAATGCCTTACCGCGGCTCTTTTTCTCACGTCTTAAGTGCCCCGGGCACAGCGCTTGGTGGTCGGAGATTTTTTTATCACAAATTGAGAGTGTTATCCAAAGGGATGCTTAAACGCATCATTCTCGTGATGACCGCCGATCTATCATAGTGATGGCTGAAAGTAAGGGGGAATCAGATTACAAAATAGATGGCTGATGGTTGACAACGGGCGATAAACGGAACATTTTAGTGCCAGCTATTTTCCGTAATTCTGGCAGGGGCCCCTTGTGTATAGGGACTATTAAGGAAGGGATGGAAAAATTTAAAGGCGGGTATTTTTTTGAAAGGGGCTCTCATTTGTCTGGTAAGGGGCGCTTTTGGGGAGATATTCGGATGAGGTGATGGATGAGAGGATCGGCTATTTTTGTATGGATTGTGATGGCTCTTTTTCTGGCCATTCCCCGGGTGGGTGTGGCCGGGGAGGCCAGGGTGAAGGTGTTTGTTAGTATTGCGCCCCAGAAAACCTTCGTGGAGCGTATCGGGGGGGAGCGTGTGTCGGTCCAGGTGCTTCTGTCGCCCGGTGAGAGTCCGGCCACCTATCGCCCCCGGCCATCGCTTATGGCGGAGCTTGCCGCATCGGATCTCTTCTTTCCCATGGGGCTCCCTTTTGAGAATCAGCTGATGGGTAAGATTAAGGGGATGGCCACCGGCCTTCGCGTGGTAGACACCCGTAAAGGGGTGGCGCTCCTCTCCATGGCGGGGAGTCACCATGGGGGGCACGACGACCATGGGGGACACGACGACCATAGGGACGTGAGTGATGGGGGTAAGGACCCCCATGTATGGCTGGATCCGAGGCGTGTGGCCGTCCAGGCCCTCACCATGAGAGATGCCCTCATCGCCCTGGACCCCATGGGGGCGGACGACTATACCTCTGGGTGTGAGGGGCTGGTGCAGGCACTCACCGAGCTTCATCGGCAGATATCTGAGACTCTGGCCCCCCTGGCCGGTGAAACGCTCTACGTCTTTCACCCGGCCTTTGGCTATTTTGCCGATGCCTACGGCCTCGTCCAAAAGGCCGTGGAGGTGGAGGGCAAGCGGCCCAAGGGCAGGTCCCTGGCCCGATTTATCGCAAAGGCACGGGCCGATAAGGTGCGGGTGATTTTTGTGCAGCCCCAGTTTGATCGCCATGCCGCCGATAAGGTGGCCTCAGCCATTGGGGGGGTCGTTATTCCCATGGACCCCCTGGCCGTGGATTATTTTGCCAACTTGAGGCAGATGTCGGATACGGTGAGCCGGTCACTTCGGGATGATGAGGGGAGGGGTTCCGGTGCGCCTTAGATGATTTTAAGGCCCGGGTGTGATTATGAGATGGTTTTCCATCCAAAGAGAAATAGGTGCGTGGGAGGAAAAGAGGGTGGGAATGATGTATCGGGGACGATGTGAGGAGCCAAAGGGAAGGGATGCCGGTCTATCGGTGCCTGCGCTTCTCCTCTCCAAGGTGGGGGTGGCCTGTATGGAACTCGATGGGGCCGGAGAGGTGGCCCAGTGGGATGGGTCTGCCGAGGCCCTCTTCGGCTATGACGAGGTGCAGATAAGGCGGCACGGCCTGGATCGTTTGGTGCCCTCAAAGGGCGATGTGGAGAGCCTTACCGCCTTTTTTAAGGCCTGTTTACGGGGAGACGATGGGCTCCAGGGGGTTCCCACCTCCTGTGTCACCCACGGGGGGCGGGTGCTCTTTTGCCACTGGTATGCCGCTCCCGTAAGGGCGGCCTCCGGTGAGGCGGGGTTGGCCGTGGTGGTAAAGAATGTGACGGAGCAGGTGCTGATGGCCAATGATCTCCACCGTGTTCGATCCCAGCTCCAGGGGATCTGCGAAAAGGCCCCCATCGGTATTTTCCGGGCGGATGTCTATCGGCGGATTGTGATGGCCAATCCCGAGCTCTCCTGGATGCTCGGCTATGAATCCTCGGCGCATATCATCGATTCCATGGAGGCGGTCACCTCTTTTTTTATGGACCCTGAACAGGGCGACGCCTTTTTGTTTCAACTCTACGAGGGGGAGCAGCTGAGCCGGTTCAGGTGCCGGTTTCGGCGACGGGACGGATCCTCCATCTGGGTCTTGTGTTATGGGCAGATGATTCGCAATGTGGCAGGGCGCCCGGATGGGTTCTATGGGTTTTGTATCGATATCTCCCGCACCGTTCGGGTGGAAAATGAGCTGATGCGTGTCAACCATGAACTGCGTCTCGTCTCTATCTTGGATGGCCTTACCCGTATCTCCAACCGTAGGCACTTCGATGAGTGCATGGCCCTTGAGTGGACGCGTCATATACGGGAAAAAGAGTCCCTCGCCCTTATTATCTGCGATATCGATCATTTCAAGTGGTTCAATGATGCCTACGGGCATCAGGCCGGCGATACGGCCCTTATTCGTATTGCCCAGGCCATTTCGGCCTGCGTGCATCGTTCGGGGGATCTGGTGGCGCGTTATGGGGGGGAGGAGTTTGTGGTAATTCTACCCTTCACCGATCTGTCCGGGGCCCGGCATGTGGGTGAGGTGATCCGGCAGGCGGTGGAAGCACTGGCCATACCCCATAAGGGGCTGGAGGTACCCGGGTGTGTGACTTTAAGCCTGGGAGTTGCCGCCATACGGCCGGGGCCCGGGGTGAATTCTGAAACGCTGATCCGTATGGCCGACCACGCCCTGTATGCGGCCAAGGCCACGGGGCGCAATTGCTGCATAGCCTTTGAGGATATAATTGAGGATCCCTTAAATTGATGCGGTATGAGCGTTGATTGACGATGAAGGGCCTTGGGGGGCCTAATGGGTTCGCTGTCTCCGGTGTGGCCAGCGCCCTCGGGTCAGCGGGGCTTTTTTGGGGGGGCGATACCTATGGCACCTTTTTTTTCATAAAGGGAGAGGGGCAGGGGGAATTCCCCTGTCCCATCGGGTCCGTGTGTCCGAGGACACCCCTTAAATTTGCGCGCTACAGCGCATTCATACCCTTATCGGATGATCAGGGTCTCTGGATCGAGAACCGCGGCTTTTTCGCCCGCTTTGACGCCCTTGATGGATTTTACGAAGATGGTGTCCGCCTCGGGGGTGATCTGAAGCAGAGTGGAGAATATATCATCGATATGGTGGAGCTGGATGGGGAGTCCGTTTTCGGACGGTGCCTCATGGCGGTGGGTCTTGACGGTGAAGAGGGCAAAGGATCCGATGGTGGCGGCCAGGATCTTGAGCTCTTCCATGTGGGTACGGCGTTTCTCTTCGAAGGGGTATCCGTCGATGATCATCATATCGGGGTTGAAGATCCCCTGGTCGATGAGCTCGCTTACGCGCGCCTCAAGTCGGGCCCCGGAGAAGCCATCTACGTTCATGGTAAGGATCATGCGGTGGGGGAGGATTTCGTCATAGGTAGATTGAGGTGCCTCTACCCCGTTGAGATCCGCTAAATTGGCAAACATCTCGTCGTACCAGACATTCACCTTCTGAGCGGGCTCCTCAAGGCTGACATGAAGGACGTTTTTCCCGTGGGCCATGGCATGGAGGGCCATCTGCACCACAAGGGAGGTCTTGCCGAGGCCGGCACGGGCCAGAACAGCCCCTAACTCTCCATCATTGATCATCTCGTCACAATCGATGCCCAGGGCACCGAAGGGGTTTTTGAAGATTTGTTCCCTTTTTGTCATAAGTCATCCTCTCTCGTCGCTTGAGGTACGTACTCAAAAATGACTCCCGAGGTATCAACCCGGCAGTCCCTCCAACCATGATGCTGGATGTTCGGGACTGCCGGGCGATAAATGACTCACCACGATTTACTTAGCAGCTTTCTCTTCGCGTACTTTCTTTTCGATGTCTTCCGACACGGAGGTGGGCACGGTCTTGTATGAGCTGAACTCCATGGTGTACTGGGCTTTACCCTGGGTGGAAGAACGAAGCACGGTGGAGAAACCGAACATCTCAGCCAGGGGAACCTGGGCTTCGATACGGCACATGGTTCCCTCGTCCTGTGAACCAAGGATAATACCACGGCGCTGGTTAATCAAGCCCATACATGGACCCTGGAACTCATTGGGGCTCTCGATTTCGACCTTCATGATGGGTTCCTGGATAACGGGCTTGGCTTTTTCGTACGCCTGTTTGAAGGCACCACGTGCCGCCGCCTGGAATGCCATTTCAGAGGAGTCAACCGCGTGGAAGCCACCATCGACGAGGGTTACGCCAATGCCGGTTACGGGGAACTCAAGCTTGGGACCTTTGGCCATGCAGCTCTGGAAGCCCTTCCCGCAGGAGGGGATAAACTGGGTAGGAATACGCCCGCCCACAACCTTGCTTTCGAAGGTGAAGTTCTCGTCTTCAATGGGCTCGATGAAACCCATAACCTTACCGAACTGGCCGGAACCACCGGTCTGCTTCTTGTGGGTGTAGTCGAATTCGGCGCGGCGTGTGATGGTCTCACGGTAAGCAACGCGAGGCTTGCCGGTCTCAACTTCGGCATTGTACTCACGTTTCATACGCTCAACATAGACTTCCAGGTGAAGCTCGCCCATGCCTTCGATGATGGTTTCGTTGGTCTCCTCATCGTTGTAGGAGCGAAAGGTGGGGTCCTCTTTGGTGAAGCGGTTGAGGGCCTTGCTCATGTTGATCTGAGCCTTGTTGTCCTTCGGAGTGATGGACAGCGAGATAACGGGCTCGGGTACGAACATACTCATCATGGAGTAGTTGATGGCCGGGGACACGAAGGTGTCACCAGAGGCGCAATCCACGCCGAAGAGGGCGCCGATATAACCAGCGGAGACTTCGGTGATGTCTTCCATCTCAGAGGCATGCAGGCGGACAAGTCGGCCAACCTTGATCTTACGACCGGTCTTGGCGTTGTTGACGGTGTCGCCTTTTTTCAGGCTACCCTGGTAGACTCGGATATAGGTGAGCTGACCGTACTGTCCGTCTTCCAGTTTGAAGGCAAGGGCCACGGTGGGCTTGTCTTTGTCGCCTTCAAGGACTACGGGCGCCTCGTCGTTGTCGAGGTCGAGGGCTTCGTTGGTGATATCATCAGGGGTCGGCAGGTATCGTGATACGGCATCCAAGAGGGGCTGAACGGCCTTGTTCTTGTATGCAGAACCCATGAAAACGGGGGTGATCTGACGCTTGATGGTACCAACTCGTACGGCATCGACGATGAGTTCTTCGGTGATCTCTGCCTCTTCGAGGATGGCATCGGTGAGAGCTTCGGAGAAGAGGGATGCCTGATCGATGAGCTCTTCGCGCTTGGCCTTGGCCTCGGCTGCGAGTTCAGCGGGAATCTCTTCGACGCGGATGGTCTCTCCGTTGTCGCCATCGAAGTAGTAGGCCTTCATGTTGAGGAGGTCGACTACACCTTCGTGGTTGTCTTCGAGGCCAATGGGCAGCTGCATGGCAACGGCATTGTGGCCGAGTTTCTCGTTGAGCTGTCCGATGACTCGAAAGGGGTTGGCGCCGCTTCGGTCGCACTTGTTGATAAAGGCGATACAGGGAACCTTATAGCGTTTCATCTGGGCGTCAACGGTGATGGACTGGGACTGAACACCGGAGACGGAGCAGAGAACGAGGATGGCACCGTCAAGAACACGCAGGGAACGTTCAACTTCGATGGTGAAGTCAACGTGGCCTGGGGTGTCGATGATGTTGATCTCGTATCCCTTCCATTCGCAATAGGTGGCTGCAGAGGCAATGGTGATGCCCCTCTCTTTTTCGAGTTCCATGGAGTCCATGGTGGCGCCGACGCCGTCTTTGCCTTTTACATCGTGGATTGCGTGAATCCTGTCGGTGTAAAAAAGAATGCGCTCAGTCAGGGTGGTCTTCCCGGAGTCAATATGGGCGCTGATGCCTATGTTTCTAACTTGTTGCAAGTCGGTCTTCATTCGTCACGTATCCTTCTTGAAAAAACGATCGAGGCAGCACGTGACATAACCGTAAGGGAGGAAGTACGTATCCGTCCCTTTCCGGTGGGTGTTAAGTCACACATTACCCCGGTTTAACGATCCTTTCCAGGTTTTGCTCTTGGTGTTTTGTTTGCTTGGACCATACAAAAGGTCGGCGTCAGGAGCAATCAAGGGCACCGAATATATACAAAAGCATATAATTGTCAATGTTAAACTCTCATGAGGGAACGTTTTGGCCCGGAGCGAAAAGGGGCGACAGCCGAGAATATGGATACAAAAGGGAGCTGTAGAGGCACGAAAATGGCAATGGAACTTTTTTAAAATTAAGGGTTCGGCGGTGAGTAGGCGATGTATAGAAGCGGCGAGTTGAGGGGCCAATCTTTTAAATCTTAGATAGTTATACCGGAATGGTCCCTTTGGGTCAATGCAGGAAAAAAGAGGGGTGGTAAGGGCCCACCCGGTGTCACGTCCGGCGGTGGGGTCGTGGGCACGTCGCGACTCGAAAATAGAGAGGGCGTTTGTCTCGGAAATCGTCAGGGAGTATGACGATACATCTCGTTGGTGCCCTTTATTTAAGGTGGGTGCATTTTCTGTCTCTTATTCGGTTTTCCTTGCATGAGCGATAGGGAGGTGTTAAAAGAGGCATATCATTTTTATGATGAAATTTAGCTGGGGGTGCCCCGAGAGGGGCTGAGACGGAGATATCCAACCCTTTGAACCTGATGCAGTTTATACTGCCGTAGGGAAGCCACATACAAGTTCGAGTCCACAGTCAAGAGCCGTGGGCCCACGCTTTTTTTTCAGGCTGCCTTTCGGGTGGCCTTTTTTTTTGGCCATTCGGCCAGGCCCACGGGCATTCACCGCCCTTTATCTGAATCTTCCTTACCAAGGCTCATGGATATTCTTACCGTATCAATCCTTCGGCATCTCGCCTTAGATATCAGGCCGTGGCTGGATAAACGATCCGCCCACGATCCTTATATAAGGCTTATCAAGGAGGTGTCTCGATGATGGTCAATGGTAGTCAAGAGAAGCTTTTGGGGGAGGATATGACCCTGGCGCTTTTTTTGACGCACAAAGGGCTTCACGCCGGCAGTGTGGTGGTGGAGCGTAATGGTGAGGTGGTGGGGCGTGCCCAGTTCGATGCGGTGCGTTTAAAAGAGACAGATTCCCTGGAAATTCTGCGGTTTGTAGGAGGCGGTGCATGATGGATGACGTATTTGAAATTGGTGGTAAAAAAATCTCCAGTCGACTGATCATTGGAACGGGCAAATACCCATCGGATGCCATGATTCCAGCGGTGTGCGAGGCCTCCGGAGCCCAGGTGATTACCGTGGCCTTACGCCGCGTCGATTTCGCCTCAGAGACCGATAACGTCATGAAAAACATTCCCGAGCATGTGACCCTTCTTCCCAACACCTCGGGGGCGAGAACTGCCGATGAGGCGGTGCGTATCGCACGTCTTGCCCGTGCCGCCGGATGCGGGGACTGGATCAAGATCGAGGTGATCAGCGATCAGCGCTATCTCCTTCCCGATAATTTAGAGACCACCCGAGCCACGGAGATTCTCACCAAGGAGGGCTTTCAGGTCTTCCCATATATGAATCCGGACCTCATGGATGCCCGACGCATGGTGGATGCTGGGGCCGTGGCGGTGATGCCTCTGGGGGCTCCCATCGGCACCAATCGGGGGCTTCAGACCCGGGAGATGATCCAGATCTTAATCGATGAGATCGCCCTCCCCATCATCGTGGATGCCGGTATCGGAAAACCCTCCCAGGCGTGTGAAGCCATGGAGATGGGGGCGGCGGCCTGTATGATAAACACCGCCATCGCCTCCTCTCATGATCCCATCGTCATGGGCGGTGCCTTTGGTGGGGCGGTGAGAGCAGGTCGTGCCGCCTACTGTGCCGGGCTCGGTGCCTCGGGCACCTTCGCCTCGGCCTCGTCGCCTCTCACCGGTTTCTTGGGGCAGGGGGCGTAGAGATGGGATTCTTTGACCTCTGGAAAACCCTGGATCCCGATGAGACCCTGGCCAAAATTGAAGCCGTCACGGCGGCCGATGTTCGGGGGGCCCTTGCCGCACGCAGGCGCACCCCCGACCATCTCATGGCCCTTTTGTCCCCGGCGGCCGTTCCCTTCCTGGAAGAGATGGCCCAGAAGGCCCATGAGGAGACTTTACGTCACTTTGGACGCCAGATTCTTCTCTTTACCCCGATCTATATCTCCAACCACTGCATCAACCAGTGCGTTTACTGTGGGTTTAACGCGAAAAACCATATCCACAGACGTCAGCTGACCTTAGACGAGGTGGAGTTCGAGGCGGCCACCATCGCCAAGACGGGCCTGAAACATATCCTTCTCCTCACCGGAGAGGCCCCGGGTGTGGCCACCATGGAGTATATCGAGGAGAGTCTGGCCATCTTGTCCCGTCACTTCACCTCCGTGGGAATCGAGATCTATCCCGTGGATGAGGATGGGTACACTCGCTTTGTCAAGGCCGGCGCCGACTCTCTCACCGTCTATCAGGAGACCTACAACAAGGATCTCTACAAGACCCTTCATCCGGCCGGTCCCAAACGAAATTTTAGATTTCGTTTGGAGTCTCTGGAGCGGGCGGCCCAGGCAAAGATGCGGGGCATTAACCTAGGGGGGCTGCTGGGGCTCGATCACTGGCGGCGTGAGGCCTTTTTTACCGGTATGCACGCGGGGTGGATGATGGACACCTTCCCCGAGGTGGAGCTGGGGATCTCCCTGCCCCGGATGCGTCCCCATGCGGGGGGGTATGAACCCGCTCATGTGGTGACCGATGCCGATATCGTTCAGGGGATGACCGCCTTTCGTCTCTTTCTTCCCCGGGCCGGCATTACCCTCTCTACCCGGGAGAGTGCCGCCTTTCGCGATCATGTGCTCCCCTTGGGAGTCACCCGTCTCTCGGCAGGCTCCTGCACCTCTGTGGGCAGCCACACCGAAGAGGAGGGTAGCGGGCAGTTCGATATCTCCGATGAGAGGGATGTCGTGGAGATGGCCACCAACCTAAAAACCCGGGGGTATCAACCGGTGTATCAGGATTGGAGAATGGCCTGATGAGACGCCTGGCCCTCTCCCTGGAAGCGCGTCTCGGAAAAGAGCGCATGGGGCGCATCGCCGCCGCCTCTATCGGCATTGCCGGGGCCGGAGGGCTGGGCTCTAACTGCGCCATGCATCTGGTGCGCATGGGATTTCGACGGTTTGTCATCGCCGATTTTGACCATGTGGAGATCTCCAACCTCAACCGTCAGTTCTTCTTTGCCCACCAGGTGGGGCTCAAAAAAGTGGATGCCCTGGCGGCCAATCTGGCGGCCATTACCCCCGAGGTTGAGGTAACGGCCCATGGACGGGTGACCGCTGAGAATATTGGTGGGATCTTCGACACCTGCGATGTGGTGGTGGAGGCCTTCGATGCCGTGGAGGCCAAGCAGCTCGTGGTGGAACGCTACCTTAAAAAAGGGCACTTTCTCGTCGCCGCATCGGGTATCGCCGGATGGGGAGAGGCCGATCGCATCGTGACGCGAAAGATCTCCCCCTCTTTCTATCTGGTGGGCGATGGAGTGACCGAGGCGAGCGATGCCTCTCCGCCCCTCTCTGCCATTGTCTCCATCGTGGCGGCAAAACAGGCGGATCTGGTCTTTACCCATGTGGCGGGGATGATGTAAGGCCCTGCGTCGAAAGCCTCACCGCCGGAGCTTACCTCCGGTGGCCCTGCCGGGGGCCAACCTTTTGCAAAAGGTTGCCAAACAGGTTTTTATCGTGACTGTAACGGACCAACGGTCCGTTACAGTCACACACTTGGGGTCCGGGGGCCCTGTTCCTGGCCGCCGGAGGCATGTTTCTTGGTCACACTTTATCCATAGAAGGCAGTGCGGCGAAAGTATAGCCTCGCTTGGCCCTGCCGGGAGCCACCCTTTTGCCTGATTTAAAAGATTGGGCTCGCCAAACAGATTTTTATCGTGACCATGACGGGCCTTTGGCCCGTCATGGTCACATACCTGGGGTCCAGGGGCCCAGTCCCTGGCCGCCGGAGGCTCAGTTTTTTAGCCCACTTTAACCATGGAAGGCATTGTTCCCATGGGTGGAATCCTTAAACGACGGCTTTTTGTAAATTTTTCAGGAGAACGATAGCCATGAGATCCATAGCGGGTGCCGATATTTATGGGATCACCAGTGAGGAGCACTCCCTGGGACGGGACAACATCACCGTGGTCAAGGCGATGATCGATGCCGGTATTACCCTTATTCAGTATCGGGAGAAAGAGAAGACGATGCTGGAGAAGTATCGGCAGTGCGAGCTCCTTCGGGCGCTGACAAAGGATGCTGGGGTGACTTTTATCATCAACGATCATGTGGGACTGGCCATGGCCATGGAGGCCGATGGCATCCATGTGGGTCAGGACGATATGCCCGTTTCCGTGGTGCGGGGGCTTGTGGGGCCTGAGATGATGATTGGCCTCTCCACCCACAGCGCGGCCCAGGCCGAGGCTGCCACCCGTGCCGGCGCCGATTATATCGGTGTTGGCCCTATTTTTACCACCCAGACCAAGAAGAATGTCTGCGATGCCGTGGGTCTGGACTACCTCGACCACGTGGTTTCATCGCACCAGATACCCTTCGTGGCCATCGGTGGCATTAAAGAAGATAACATACACGACGTGCGCAGGCACGGCGCAGAAACGATTGCCCTGGTGACTGAGATCGTCGGGGCGGTCAATATATCAAAAAAAATAAAAATGATTCGTGACATGATGGAGAGACGATTAAGATGAGCTATACAACCCAGATGAATGCGGCCCGTAAGGGTATTGTGACCGATGCCATGGAGATTGTGGCAAAAAAAGAGAACATGCCCATGGAGACCTTGATGGCTCGTATGGCCGCAGGCACCATTGTGATTCCGGCCAACAAGAATCACACCATCATCGATCCCGAAGGGGTGGGGGAGGGGCTTCGCACCAAGGTGAACGTGAACTTAGGGATCTCCAAAGACAGCTGTGACCTGGACCTGGAGATGTCCAAGGTGCGTGCCGCCGTGGCCATGAAGGCCGAGGCGATCATGGACTTAAGCTGCTTTGGTAAGACTCAGGAGTTCCGAACCCGCGTCATCGCCGAATGTCCCGCCATGATCGGCACCGTGCCCATGTACGATGCCGTGGGCTTCTACGACAAGAACATCAAGGACCTTAGTGTGGATGAGTTCTTTAAAGTCGTGGAGCGTCATGCCGAAGATGGGGTGGATTTTGTCACCATTCATGCCGGGTTGAACCGCGCCACCGCCGAGAAGATCAAACGAAACGATCGTTTAACCGGTATTGTCTCCCGGGGCGGATCTCTGCTCTACGCATGGATGATGCTAAATGATGCCGAAAACCCCTTCTACGAGCACTTCGATCGTCTCCTGGATATCTGTGTGAAATACGACCTCACCTTGAGCCTTGGGGATGGCTGTCGTCCGGGGAGTATCAACGACTCCACCGACGCTGCCCAGGTCGAGGAGCTTATCGTTCTGGGAGAGCTCACCAAGCGCGCCTGGGAGCGGGACGTACAGGTGATGATCGAGGGCCCTGGCCACATGGCCATGGATGAGATTGCCGGCAATATGATGATGGAAAAACGCCTCTGCCACGGCGCGCCCTTCTACGTTCTGGGACCTTTGGTTACCGATGTGGCTCCCGGCTACGATCACATCACCAGTGCCATCGGGGGCGCCATCGCTGCGGCCAGTGGTGCCGATTTTCTCTGCTACGTCACCCCTGCCGAACACTTACGTCTCCCCAACCTGGAGGATATGAAGGAGGGGATTATCGCCACCCGCATCGCCGCCCACGCCGCCGACATCGCCAAGAAGATCCCCGGTGCTCGAAACTGGGATAACGCCATGAGCAAGGCCCGTGCCGATCTGGACTGGGAGAAGATGTTCTGCCTCGCCATAGATCCCGTGAAGGCCCGAAGCTACCGGGAGAGCTCCAAGCCTGAGCATGAGGACAGCTGCACCATGTGCGGAAAGATGTGCGCCGTTCGCAACATGAAACGTATCCACGAAGGCAAAGATATTCATTTAAACGATTAATTATTTTAGCGTTTAAAAAAGCCGATGGCGGCCAGGGAATCTTTTCCTGGGCCACTTTGCCGCTCTCTGGGTCTGATCTTAAAAAAAACGCCCCACCCTCAAAAAATGAGGGTGGGGCGTTTTTTTATTGAAAAGCGAGACAAACAGCTGGGGTGAATTTATAAAATCAGGCAAAAGGTTGCCAAACAATCTTTTTATAGTGACTGTGACGAGCCAAAGGCCCGTCACAGTCACAAACCTGGGGTCCAGGGGCCCAGTCCCTGGCCGCCGGAGGCTGGCTTTTCACGCCCCCTTTAACCCTAGAGGGCTGCCTCTAAGGCCTTAAAATAAAGATTAAAAAAATATAGACGCATCATCCGTTATGGCCTTTTCCATTCATCGCATGGTGGCTCCGGTGGTTCGTATCTCGCCTTTCGCCACATACCAGGGGCACCGGGATGTGATGCACTCTTTATTGGCCTTGAACTGGAGGCAGTGGGTGGGCCCCTCGGCCCGTAAGGGGACGGGGAGGATCTCTTTGGATAGGTCGGCGGCGATCTGAAGGGCGGTGAGGGTCTCTCTCCGGCAGCAGCGGGCGGCTTCGATCTCTCCTAAGGCATGGATGATACGGCCCACCACCTGTTGGACGATGCGTCTCTCTCGGGGCTTTAAGGGGGTGCTCTGGAGGATGATGCCAAAGGCGATGCCGGTGCCTAAGGCCGCTCCGCATCCTCCCCAGAAGGCGCAGGAGCCCCCGGGGATGTCGGCACCGCGCCGGATGGCCGAGAGGATCTCCGCATCTCCTAAGGTGCCGCCGGCATTTCGATAGGCGGCGGTGATCACTCCGGGTACGATAAAGTGGTGTTCTGGGCCGTGTAAGGGGACCGCGGGATGTTTTTTTATTCTGTCGAAGAGGGTGATGGTATCCGCCTCTTTCGTGGTGAGGCAGAGGTGTTTGACCACGGCCAGGGCGTCTTTGCTGTGGCAGATATCGCAGACAAAGTGGCCCCTCTCACAGGTGGCGTTGGCCATGATTCTCTCGCCGCAGAAGGCGCAGGTCTCCTCCCTCTCCCTCTCCAGATAGGTGAGGGGGCTGCCGCAGCGCATGCACCCGGCGGATTTTTTCCCCGTGGAGAGGATCGTGGCCGTCGTCTCTTTTAAGGGGGGGCTCGCCTCTTCTGGGGGCAGGTAGCAGGCGCAGCCGTTTTCCGCCTCCTGGTGAATGAGGGTACCCAAGGCATCCGTGACGGGGGCCGAGGGCTCTTTTTCTAAGACCTTGGGCCAGGTGACTTCCGCGATATGGCCCCGGGGGATGATCTCTCCCTGATCGGTAATTACCCCCGCAAAGGGGCCGGGATAGAGGAGGGTGGCCCGCCTCTCATCCGGTTTGATGGCCCGATAGGTGAGGGAGTGGAAGCGGTGGCCCTGTACCTCGCGGTAGAAGAACCGTTTGATGATCTGGATATGTGTAAAGCCGGTGGCCTCCAGCATGGCCATGAGCCGGGGTTGTACCATGGCCCCGCCGATGCACTCTCCCCTTAGGGTGGGGTCGTTCTGGATGGCGGCGGGAAAGGGGGCATCGCAGGTGACATCGGAGATGACGGCGCGGCCTCCGGGTTTTAAGATCCGGAAGATTTCGGCAAAGGTTTGGGTCTTGTCTTCGGAGAGATTGACCACGCAGTTGGAGATGACGGCGTGGGCGGTCTCCTCCTTTAAGGGAAGGCTCTCGAGAAACCCCTTCTTAAATGTGATATTTTTATAGCCCAGATGGTCTTCTACCGTCTCTTTGGCTCGATTGGCTCGCGATAGCATCGTCTCCAACATGTCGATGCCGTAGACCCGGCCCCGTTCCCCTGTGATGCGGGCGGCGATGAAACACTCCACGCCCGTCCCGGAGCCCAGATCCACCAGGGTCTCCCCCTCCTGGAGGGCCGCATCCTGTACTGGGCTGCCACAGCCGTAGGAGCGCACCCGGGCCTCTTCGGGGATGTGAGAGATCAACGCCTCATCGTAACAGACCGGATTTAAGATGTCCTTGTTGGGGGTCTCCGCCGCCTCCGAGTAGAAGGCTCCCACCGTGCCGTGGGTTCCGGAGAGGGAGAGGACGCAGTTGGAGTGGGTGAGGGCGACATCGCCCTCGGCGTGGTGGCACTCGCTCACCCGGTCCCCCATCTGAATACGCATCAAAGGGGTCGTAAGGGAGTCGGCCACGCCTTCCGCACTTTTTTCCATGAGGTGGATGGCGATCTTCTCGTAGAGTCTTATGTAGGGGTCTGCTCCCATGAAGAGGTCCCTTGCATGGAAGCTGTGATCGATATCGCCCCCGCCCACGATGAAGCGTAAGGGGTGGTGACTCCAGGTCTCGTCATGGATGAGGGAGAGGCTCCTTACAGCCTTAAATTGCGGACTCTCTTGCCAGGTCCGCTCCACTCCTTGGGAGAGATGACCGCACGCCGCCGGTTCCTGCCCGATGAGGGCTGGGGTGGGGTAGAGGGTGCCGTCGGGCCCCACGGCCAGGGAGTCCCAACCGGCGTTGCCCAGGTCGTGACGAATACCGGGGGAGGCGAAGACCCGCGCCTCCATGCTCTTGATATTGTCGATGGCGATGCCAAGGGGCGTGGCGATCTTTTCCGCATCGATCAGCCCGGCAAAGAGTTCGTCTACAGGCACCGGGGGCGCTTGGCAGGCCTTACCGGCGGCAAAGAGCCAGAGGTAGTGGACATTTGAGATGCCGAACCGATGGGCCAGATGTACGATCTCTCCCATCTGGTGGCTATTGTTGGGGTGGACCGCCATGGCCAGGGCGATATTGAGGGGCGTCGATGAGGTACCGTCAAGGGTTGTGCAGAGCCGCTGAAAGTTCCCCGTGCCCCGTATGGCGTCGTGAGGCGCCTCCAGGCCGTCCACGCTGATTTGAAGGTGGAGGCGCTCTTTCGGCAGGGTCTTGAAAAAATCCATCTGCTGGGAGAGGAGGAGGCCGTTGGTGAGAATTACCAGCCGGGTTTTTTCGCCCGAGAGGAGGCGGGTGCAGATCTTTCGAAAATCTGGATGCATGAGGGGCTCCCCGCCGGTGAGGTAGTAGATCTCGGTACCCAGCTTCTGGGTTTCCCTGTGGATACCTTCAATCGCCTCGAAACTGAGGCTGGAGCGCGTCGTGGGGGAGCAGGAGAAGAGGCAGTGGCTGCAGGCAAGATTGCAGTGGTTGGTGATATGGATCCAACACTCCGTTAAGCGCTTAAGGCTCAATACCTCGTCCCGTCCGCCGTAGGGGGGTGCCTCCCCTGTGGGGATGAGGGAGAGAAATTGTGTTTGCCGAAGGGCCTCTAAGGCCCCCCTCTTCGGGGCCGCCTCTTCTCCTTTAAGGATGCGCGTGAGGAGCCGGTCGCCACTGGTGCTGGGGATGAACCAGTGGGGGGCCTTTGGGTCGATGTAGATGGGCAGGCGGGTGTGAGGCAGGCGGACGAAAGTTTGGAGTGGGGATATGGTCATTGTAGGCACCTAAATGGGGGTTGGGAGGCTGTATGGGTAAAATCTAAGGTCGTGTGGATCAGCCCCGGGGCACATGGGTATACTTTCGTGTTGTTCGAAGATCGCTTTCTCATGGGGATGTCGTGGCTGGATCTATCGTGTCATGCAGTATACCTGTATTGTGAATAAAAGCAGGTGAAAATAGGGCCACCTTCCCTTCGCGGCATGGTGGCCTACGGGGTGGGTGATGCCATTTTGTCCCGATTCGGGGGCCCGGCCCATGCGAGGGGGGGGTATATCAT
>JABXKT010000229.1 GCA_013619155.1 Desulfobacteraceae bacterium | reverse complement strand
TCTGCTTCTCAGTATGTAAATGGTGCAGGTAATCTTGTTACTTTTCCAAGTATACCTACAGATACTAATAATTATTTAACTGGTTTAAGTTTTAATACTAGCAACGGTATTATATCAGCAACAAGGTTAGGTTTAAGTACTTTAACTGTAGATTTAGATGGTAGATATGTAACAAGTTCAGGTGTTACATCTGTTGCAACTGGCAGTGGATTAACAGGTGGAACAATTACAACAACTGGTACTATTAGTGTAGACTATGGAACATCAGGTTTAATAGCTGATGCACCAGGTGGTTCAGGAAGTCCAGATATTGATGATTTAGTATTAATTGGCCAAGATTCTTCATCAGGTGGAGAAACAAGAGCTTTTACTTTAAGTGATTTACCATTTACAAATAATACTGGTGATATAACAGGTGTAACAGCAGGAACTTTATTAGACGGTGGCGGTACTTCAGGTACTGTAACTTTAAATGTTGATTTATCAGAATTAACTGCTGCGACAGGAGATATGATATCAACTGACTCGTTTGCAATAACTAGATCAAATGGTTCTCAGTTTAAAATAGTACCAAGTTTAGTTCCTAATAATTTATTTGCTAATGACGCAGGGTATACAACCAACACAGGTACTACAACAGCATCAAATACACAAACCTTTACAAACAAAAGTGGTAACATATCACAATGGACTAATAATTCTGGGTATATAACTTCAGCTTCGTTGCCTACGGTAAATAATGCTTCAATAAGTATAACTACAGCGGCAGGTTTAGACGGGGCAGCAATATTTACAACTAATCAAAGTTTTAATGAAACAATATCTTTATCTTTAGATTTATCAGAACTTACTGATATGACGGCAGCAATGCTTACTACTGATGAGTTTATAGTATTAGACAGTGGTGCTGAAAGAAGAAAAGCCGCTGGAGAAATAGGTTTAAGTATATTTAGTAATGATGCTGGTTTTATAACATCATCTTCTATACCATCTGTAGGTAACGCTACAATAACAATAGCGGCAGGTAATAAGCTTACTGGTACAGCAAACTTCACAACTAATCAAAGTTCTAATGAAACAATAACATTAGGTCTTGCAAGTAATAATGTATCTCAATTTACTAATGACAGTGGATACACTACAAACGTAGGAGATATTACAGGAGTTACCGCGGGAACTAATTTAACTGGAGGTGGAACTTCTGGTACAGTAACTTTAAATATGGCAACTGGTGGTGTTGGATCTGGAACATACGGATCTACATCAAACAGTACAAAAATAGATACAATTTCAGTAGATGCGTATGGTAGAGTAACTGCTGTAGCAACAGGAGCTACAGGCCAAGTAAATACAATAAACTCTGGTAACGCTAACACATTAACTAAAAGTGGTAGTACAACTGTAACATTAACGCCTAACACAGGTACAGTAAATTTATCTTCTTCTAATTTAGCAACTGGTGCACAGATACAAACAGCTATTAATACAGCTTTAACAGGAGTATTACAATTTGAAGGTACATGGAACGCTAGTACAAATTCACCGGCACTTGCTAGTAACGTAGGTACGTCAGGTGATTATTATATAGTATCAGTTGCAGGTAGTACAAACTTAAACGGTATTACAGATTGGCAAGTAGGTGATTGGGCTGTATTTGCTAACACAACATGGACAAAAGTAGATAACACAGCTGTAGGAAGTATGTCTTCTTGGACACTTAAAGAAGGTAATGGTACAGAAACAAGTACAGTAACAAATGGTGAAACAGTAACTTTTGCTCAAGGTGCAGGTATACAGACAGAACTAACTTCTACTTCAAGCGGAGGTACTCTTACTATTAGCAACACAATAACAAACAACACACAGTTAACCAACGGTAGAGGTTTTACTACAAATACAGGTACAGTAACTACTTCAGGAACAATTAATACTAATGAGTTTGCAAGATTTGCATCGTCTACAGCAATACAAGCATTAACTGCTGCTGAGATGAGAACTGCATTAAATGTACCTAATACTACAACGGTTATTACAAATAATAATCAGTTAACTAATGGTAGAGGTTTTACTACAAACACTGGAACAACTACTGCGTCTAACACACAAACTTTTACAAATAAATCAGGTAACATATCACAATGGTCTAATAACTCAGGTTATATAGGTAGTGGTTCTGTTGCAATATTATCAAATGGTTCAACACCAAGTTTAGGTTCAGGTATTACAGCTGCTGAAGTTAGAAATTTAATAGGAGCAGGAACAAGTTCAAGCGCAGGTGTAACATCTGTAGCTACTTCTGGTAGCGTAAGTGGTTTAACACTTACAGGAGGTACTATTACAAGTACTGGAACTATAACTTTAGGAGGAACTCTTTCTTTAACAAGTGCAAACGTAACAAATGCTTTAGGATTTACTCCTTATAATGCTACTAACCCAGCTGGATATACAACAAACACAGGGACAACTACCGCAAGCAACACACAAACATTCACCAACAAAAGTGGTAACATATCTCAGTGGACTAATGATTCAGGATATGTAACGTCTTCAGGAGGTTCAATGTCAACCTGGATTTTAAAAGAAGGTAATGGCGTTGAAACAAGTACGGTATCTAATGGAGAGACTGTAACTTTTGCTCAAGGAGCAGGTATACAAACAGAGCTTACATCTACATCAAGTGGAGGAACTCTTACTATTACTAATACAATAACAAATAACAATCAGTTAACTAATGGTGCTGGATATATAACATCTGGTTCTTTACCTTCTGTAGGAAACGGAACATTAACTGTTACAGGAGGAACTGGACTAAGTGGTTCAGGAACATTTACCGCAAATCAATCAGGCAATACTACAATTACTCTTAATAATAGTATTACTAACAACAACCAGCTAACTAATGGTAGAGGCTTTACAACTAATACAGGTACTACAACTGCTTCTAATACGCAAACTTTTACTAATAAGTCAGGTAATATATCACAATGGACAAACAATTCAGGCTATACTACAAACGTAGGTGATATCACGGCTGTTGTTGCAGGTAATAAACTAACAGGTGGCGGAACAAGTGGTTCTGTTACTTTAGGATTAGCTAGTAATAACATTTCTCAATTTGTTAATGATAGTGGTTATAGTACAAGCAATTATAGCAAATGGATAGTACAAGCAGACTCAGGTAGTGCGCTTAATGTAACATCAGGTACTAATTTAGACATTGTAGGAGGAACTAATATAACTACTTCTACAGGTACACAATCAGGAGGTATTAAAGTTACAATAAATAACGGAATTACAAATAATAACCAACTTACTAATGGCGCAGGTTATACTACATCTGTAGGTGATATAACAGCGGTTATAGCAGGTACAGGATTAAGCGGTGGAGGTTCGTCAGGTAGTGTTACGTTAAATAATACAATAACTAATAACAATCAATTAACTAACGGAGCAGGTTATATAACTTCATTTAGTAATAACTATGTAACAGGTGGTAACGTAACAAGTGGTTTTGTTACTTTAAACAGAACAGGTTTAAGTAATGTAAGTTTTGCAATTAGTAACAGTCAAATATCAAACGGTAGAGGTTTTGTAACTAGTTCAGGCGTTACATCTGTAGCAACCTCATCACCTATACTAGGTGGAACAATTACAAGTACAGGAACTATTAGTTTATTAAAACCAGTTAGTGGAAACTGGCATAATGGTTCACCGCCTCAAGTAGGAACTGACGGACTAATGGAAGTTGGTAGATATATTGATTTTCATACTAGCAATACATCTACTGCTGATTTTGATACTAGACTTGATTGTAATGGTTCAGAACTTCGATTAACTGGGAATTTTAAAGCAACATCAAACATTACTGCTAATGGAAGAATGCAAGTTGCAAGTAGTAGTACATCAGCTTTCTTTACTGTAGGAGCTACTGCTAACAATGTTGCAACTAATATAATACACGCAAGTGATACTGCTTTTAGATTTACTACAAAATTAGGTAGCGCTAGTTCTAATCAACCAATTTTTAGACAAGGTACTTATTATAAT
>JABXKT010000228.1 GCA_013619155.1 Desulfobacteraceae bacterium | reverse complement strand
GGGGGCGGGGCTACCCCGCCGGATGCCGGTGGCTGAGGGGGAGACGTCATGGTCTGGGTCATCTGGTTGGCCATGGCAAAGCCCATGCCCATGCCCACTCCGGCCGAGGCATCTCCGGAGGGGTTCTCCGCCGCCTTCTCCAGGGCGTTGGCCGCCTGAAATTTGGTGTAGGCATCTAAATCACCCACGATGCCCATGCCGGTCCGTTTGTCCAGGGCCTCCTCGACGCTCTTCGGAAGGGCGATGTTCTCGATGAGGAGTGTGGTCAAGGCCAGGCCATAGGCGGAAAATTCTGCGGATAGCTTCTCGGTGACCCAGGTGGAGAGTTCGGTGTAGTTGGCCGCCATGTCCAGCACGGGGATTTGACTCTCGGCCAGAAGATCGGCAAAGCGGCTGATGACCATGCTGGTGAGTTGCCCGGTGATCTCCTCGACGGTGAAGTGGCCTTCGGTGCCGGTGATCTCGGTGACAAAGGCTGTTGGGTCGGTGACACGGATCACATAGGTGCCGAAGGCGCGTAGGCGCACGGCTCCGAATTCGGGGTCCCGTAAGGTGATGGGTTTCTTCGTGCCCCACTTGATATCGGTGAAGTGCCGTGTACTGATAAAGTAGACGTCCGATTTGAAGGGGCTCTCAAATCCGTGATACCACTTCTGAAGGGTGGTGAGAACGGGCAGGTTGCGTGTGGTGAGGGCGTGAAGGCCCGGTCCGAAGAGGTCGGCAATTTTCCCGTCGCTGACAAAAAGTGCCATCTGGGACTCTCGCACGATGAGTTTGGCCCCGTACTTGATCTCACTGTGATATCGAGGAAAGCGCCATACCATGGTGTCTTGGGAGTCGTCCAGCCATTCAATGACATCGATTAACTCACCCTTTAACTTGTCCCAGAGAGCCATCTCTCTTCTCCTTATCGCATGTCGTGACCGTTATGAGAGCCCCACGGGGCATTTTACCCCGGCGCGCCGCTGTTTACTTTACGGTAAAATCCGTCTGTGCCAGAAGGGACCCCGCTTCGGAGATGATCTCCACCCGCCAGAAGGCGGCTGTGGGGGCCGTGATTGTCTTTGAACTCCAGGTGCGCCAGGCGGAGGCTGCGCCGATGTTTAAAGGGATCGTGGCCATCTTCTCACCGTTGCGATACCAGACGTGGGTGATGGTGGTGGCCCCCAAGGAGGCGACGCGACTGTGGCAGTAAAGGCGTTGGGTATCTGCCGAGAATCGGATGCCTGTCTCCACCGGTTCACGATCGATAATGGCCGATGCGATGACCAGTTCGGTGACGCGGGGAAGGGGGGCTATGGCGGCGGTTTTGTTGGGGAGGACGGTACTCGACGCCTGGACCGGGGTCTCTTTGGGGGTGTCGGCATCCTCTTCGGCCGGTGGGGGCTGGATCTCGGCGTCCACGGAGGGGCCCTGGGCCAGGAGAGGCATCTCCACCGCCTGGTTATCATCCAGGGTGGGGATCTCGGCGGCCGATGCCGTAAAGGTTAAGGGGAGAAGAGTGATGAGTAGGGTGAAGAGTACGGCGAGGTGTTTCATATCGGGGGCCTTTTCGCGTGAAGTACGGGCGTTTTTTCCGGAGCAATATAGTTTAAAACGCTTTGGATGTTGAAGAATCAGGGGGTAAAGGTCTCTTCGTAGAGCGCCTCATTAAATCCCACTACAATTTGCTCTTTCAGGCGGAGCGTGGGCGCGCGCAGGTTGCCCGAGGGGCCCATGGCCGCCTTGAGGAGCGCCTCTTTGTTTGCATCGCTGGGCTGCCAGGTAAGAATCTTTTTACCACGGGCCGTCATCACCTGGGGGCATGCTGAGAGAATGGCCCAGGCGGCATCGGCATCGATGCGCTCTTTTCGTGCATCGGTGATCTCTTTTGGAACTATATTTTGACTCCCCAGAAACTCCAGGGCCTTTATGCAGGAGGTTCAGCCTTTTCTAAGGTATGCCCATTCGATCATGATTGTCTCCTTGGGTTGAAGGGGTCACTCTTTCGGGATGAGGGGCCCTCGGGCCGGTGGGAGAGAGGCCCTTTGGCATGGCGGCCTCTCGTTTCATCGTGGCAGTGCTTAGGCGCAGCACTTCTTGAATTTTTTACCGCTGCCGCAGGGGCAGGGGTCGTTTCGGCCCACCTTGGGTCCTTGACGAACAACGGTCTCGGGAACCACGCCCACGCCATCGTCGAAGTACCAGGCACCGTCTATTTTGACGAAGCTGGCCAGCTCGTGGTGGCGTGATTTCTCGCCCTTAGTGGCGTAGTTGGCGATGAACTCCACACGGCCGATGGTATCGTCGACGCCGCCTTTTTCTATGCTGACCACCTCCAGGCCAAACCACTCGGACTTGGATGCCCAGCTCTGGGTCTGCTGCTCATCATGGGTGTGGCGTTTTTCGGGGTGGATGGAGTCTCGAAGGAAATCGACCTCCACTTTGGCGTAGGCGCTGTAACGGGCACGCATGAGCTGCTCGGCTGTTTCGGCGGCTCGCGCTCCTTTGATGATGGGTTCGCAACATGAATCGTAAGATGCATCAAGTCCGCATGGGCACTTATCCATGGTCATACTCCTTCCGTTAAAAATAGCTGTCTAACAAATCAATGGGATGGCCCCACACGGCCCTTCTGACTTCAAGGGCGGTGGGGGCTTTATTGGTCATTTTAGGCCACGGTCAGGACCCCATGGGGTCTGTCTCGTGGCTACAGTCAGGGTGACTGAGCTGTTTATATAGATAAATTGACGATGAAAGTAAACGCCCCGCATTAGGCGGGCGAATCGGTGTCGCCCCCTTCATGGCGGGAGGGCATCTTCTCGAAGGTGGTGACGATGGGGTCCTTCATGATGGATCTCTTGGCCTCCCGGGCTGCCGCTGCCGCCTGGGGGAAGACCGATGAGAGGGCCGCGATGTGGTGAAGGTTGTCGGCGGTGCGCAGGACCAGTCGGGAGAGGTCCCCCTCCTGAAGTCCGGAGAACCGGATCACATCGTTCCAGGGGGTACCGGAGGCCCAGAGATAGATGGTCGCCGCCGGGTGGAGGTAGAGAAAGGGGACATCAAAACCCCACTCGATCATCTCCCGGGCAAAGGGGGTGATGCCTTTGCGTATCTTGATAAAGGTCTGCATGAGACTCTTGGGCAGGGCGCTGCGGTTGAGACTCTGGTCATCGCGTTCTCGCTCATTGACAAAGGAGGCGACCATGGCTGCCATGAGGGCCGGGTCTTCGGGGAAGAGCTGCAGGCGGAAGCATTCACCGACCAGAAGCGGGGTGTCGATACGTAGGTGGGAGGCCCACTCTCCGTCGGCGGTGAGGCGATCCTCATCATTGACAAACCCTTTGTGCTTCAGAAAATCGAGGTGCACGAGAAAATCGTCCCAGATCAGGCTATCTCCCTGTGATTTTCCCCGTTTTTTATCTAGAAGAAAGGCGGCGAAGGATTTCTCCAGGAGTGCCCGAATCTGGTCCGGCGAGTGGGAGAGCAAGAGGTTGAGCACCATGGAGAAGTTCATGCGAATCTGGCTCTCAACGCGTTCCGGCGCCTGATTGGTGAGGCGTGCCAGGTGGCCCAGGTCGTTAAATTTTCCCGGGAGGATAACGGCGAAGCCTACCTTGTCTTTCCCCCGCCTTCCGGCCCGTCCCGTCATCTGGTTGTACTCCGAGGAGGAGAGGGGCATGAAATCGACTCCGTTGAACCGGTCGGAGTTTAAGATCACCACGCTCCGGGCGGGGAAGTTCACCCCGGCCGCCACGGTGCTGGTGGCAAACATGGCATCTAAAAGCCCCTCGTTCATGAGGGTTTCGATGACAATTTTCCAGCCCGGAAGCTGGCCACTGTGGTGGGCTCCCACGGCCAGGTGTTCTAAGTGGTAGCACTGTTTGTGGCGGCTGAGATGGGGGTGATCGGCCAGGATCTCTCCGACGCGTTGGGAGAGACGTAAGGCGCGTTCGGGATCGTCGGCCAGGATCTCTCCGGAACAGAGCTCTAAGGCACCGTTGCAGTCGGCTCGGGACTTCATGAAGAAGATTGCCGGCAGAAGGCGGTATTTTTTAAGGACCTTCATGATATCTCCCATGGGGGGGAGACGGTTGGGGGGCTGTCTCTTATACACATC
>JABXKT010000052.1 GCA_013619155.1 Desulfobacteraceae bacterium | reverse complement strand
CCACCCCCCCAATGCGCCTCTCATCTACCCCATGAAAACTCGCCCCATCTGCCATTTCCCGAACCGTCCACTTTTATCCCACACCGTAGCGAGCACCTCCCCCAGGGGATGCACCGCACCCAGACCAGGGGAATCGAGTTGACGGAGTGCCCCATCCATGAGAAGGTGGCCCTCGTTTTCTATTTAAACGAGGAGTTGCAGCACCTTGGCACGGATCTTTTCACCGGCTGCAAAATGGGCGTCAAACAGCCATCCCCCTCTCACAGCGGCCACCATGCACTCTAAGGTCCGCCCCTTATAAAACGCCACGGAAGCGGGGGGGCCCCCCGGTCCCGCATCAACAGGCGAAGGGATGCACGGGTAGCAGGGCATGGGCTCCGACACACAGCCCCACGGATCGCCTCGGCCGCGAGGAACAACAAACAGGGCAGATGCCCAGATAGTAGAGAAATAATGATGAAGCGTTTTAAAATCGGACAGATTGAAATGGAGAGCCCCACGGTGATGGCCCCCCTGGCAGGGGTCACCAACCTCCCCTTTCGCCTCATGGCAAAAGATATGGGAGCCGGCCTGGTGGTCTCGGAGATGGTCAGTGCCCCTGGCCTCATTTACGAATCAGAAAAAACCCACCGGCTCATGGAGAGCCGCCCCGAAGAGAAGCCCCTCTCCATCCAACTCTTCGGCTCTGAGCCCGGTATCATGGCCGAGGCGGCCAGGCGGGTAGAGGCCACCGGGGTGGATATGATCGATATCAATTGCGGTTGTTCGGTAAAAAAAGTCCTCAAGACGGGATCGGGATCGGCCCTCATGGAAAAACCGGCCCTGGCACGCGAAATTTTTAAGGCGGTCAAGGAGGCCATCTCCATCCCCCTCACGGTAAAGATGCGCTCCGGGTGGGACCACTCCGGAGAGGGCGCCCTGCGCCTGGCACGATTCGCCGAAGAGGTGGGCGTCGATGCGGTAGCTGTCCACCCACGAACAGCCAAACAGGCCTTTGGGGGACACGCCGACTGGTCTCTTATCAAACGGGTCAAAGAGGCCGTCTCTATCCCCGTCATCGGCAACGGAGATATCCTCACCCCGGAAGACGCCCTTCGCATGTTTGACACGACTGGCTGCGATGCCGTGATGATCGGCCGGGCAGCCATTGGCGATCCCGCCATTTTTAAACGCACCAATGCCCTGCTATCCGGGACCCTCGCCACACCATCCCTTCTGGAACACTTTGAGATGATGGAGCGATATTTCATCGACTCCCTCGATTATTTCACCGATGAATATATCGCCTGCAAGACCATGAGAAGCCGCCTGGGATGGTTCGTGAAAGGCCTCCCCGGATGCAGCGACTTCCGCCAGCGATCCGTCACCCTCTCCACCCGGGAAGAGGGGCTTACCCTCATCTCCTCGTACAAGGAGTCCCTCCTCACCGGAGAGATGTTTAAAAAAATCATGGCGTCTGGACGCTTTGCCCAAATTTAGGAGAAGATCCCCATGGTGACCCCTAAAGGGGCCATGGGGACCCCATCCCCCCCCTTTTCGGTGACGTAAAAAGGGGAGATGGAGACAAGAGAGTCCCAGACCCCATCATGTGCGATTTTTTCCTTCCTTAAATGTCTCTTCTCCCGTATCCTTGCATTCGCAACATGTACCACAGGAGGGAACGTCCAAGTAAAACATGGGCCCTACTTTATAAAATTTTATCTTTAATTTCAAAATTTTATAAAGTCCCCCGAGGCGCATCGCCCCCTAAAAGGGACCTTCCTCCGGACAGTATCCCGCCCACGGGCTTCACTATCATATTGCCCCCCTTAAGGAAGATAAAGACGCCCATTGGCGACAATGTTGACAAGCACCAAGAACATACTGTATTCATAAAGAATACTCGAGTTTTTCATTCCGTATATTTCATTGGCGAATTTTCCCGCCCTCAAAACGGCGCAAAAAGAGACGATTCAGTTTGACAAGGCGACAAATATCTGTTAGCTCACAAAAATCCGCATAAAAAGAAAATGGTTGGTTTTTAAAAATTGGCCGTCATCCCCCGAACAGTACCCTGTAGGGTAACTATCCCTATAAAGGGATGATTTATCACCGCAATTTTTATGTTGGCGTTACCACTACAGGAGGCAAGCTCGTTCGACTTCCATGGAGAGATAACTTGTTTTCAATGGACCAAAATGAGTGAATTTCGCCAATTCTTGCAGACGACGCCGGTCAATGCCACTTGTCATAATATTTGCGCATCATAATCAGGCACAGGAGTAGTTTCATGAACGATTTTCTCCAATCCATTCGCAACCAGTCCAAAGACAAGCGCTATCAGAGCAACAACCGTCCCCGGCGTCCCTACGACAACAACGGGACTAGCAACAACTCGGCCAACAGCAGCCACGCCAACAGCCAGCAGAACCACCACAATCAGCAAAACCACCACAACCAACCCAATCACCACAACCAAGGAAGCCAGGGCAACCATAACAGCCCAGGTAATCAGAACAATCCGGGCAATTATCATCGCCATCAGGACAATCGAAAGTATCAGACACGGCCCAGAAACGAGGTGAGCCCGCGCGATGAGAACCTCGGCATGGTCAAAGAGCTCCTAGAGACCCTGGTGACCCAGCAGGGTCAAGCCCTAGAGATCCATGAACGCAGAGCCATCGCCGAAGAGCGAAAAGCCGAGGCCATCGAGGAGATCGCCAGCATCATCAGCTCTCTGGCAGGCGCCGAATTTCCGGTCATCGACAAGGTGGTCTCCACCCGAGACGCCGTGACCCACGGATTTGAAGAAGAGGAGTGCCTGGACCTGTGCGGGGCCCCCCTCCACCACGAAGATGAAGACCCCCTCCCCCCTACCATGGAGCTCTCCAAGGACGAGATTATCGCCCTGATCCACAAGATGCGCACTGCCGGGTCCACCTACAATGAAGTGGCCGCCCACCTCTCAGAGATGGGCCTTGCCACCTTCTCGGGTCGTGGCAAATGGCACGCCCAAACCATCCACAGGCTCTGTCAGCAGGTATAAGCCCCCCCTTCCCCTCCCCATAGCTCCACGGCAAAGGGGCCTTCCACGGGACCGTACAAGATAAAAGGGCCGACCTCTTCCAATAGAAGAGACCGGCCCCTTTTTATATCATCACCCCCGGCCACAAGCCGAGGGCGTAAAAAAACAGATCTACACGCCCCCTTTTTTCACACCCTCTAAGTAGGTATCCCACTCCATGGGGAGACGCTGCTTCTTCTCTGTGTTGCATCTCTTGCAACAGGGCACCACATTGCCCTTGGTACTCTTACCTCCCCGGGCCAGGGGCACCACATGATCCATGGTGAGCTCAGTCGGAGGGACGGCCGCCTCACACCAATAGCAGACGCCTTTATCGCAGCGACGCTTCCACCACTGGCTCTGGCGCATCTCACGGGCTTTTTGCCGCTCTTTCTTGATCTCTTTTTCGTCGCTTCCCACATACCACTGCATAAGCGCTCCTTAAATCCCCAGGCGCCGTATCGCCTTGGTATCCTTGCTCCAGTTCTTCTCAACACGCACAAAGAGCTTTAAAAAGACCTTCTTCTCCACCATCTCTTCGATGGCCTTCCTCGAATCCTCACCGATGGCTTTGAGCTTACTCCCCTTCTTCCCAATGATGATCCCCTTCTGGGAGTCGCGCTCCACATGAATCGTGGCCTCAATATGAACCAGCTTCTTCTCCCGCGTAAAGGTATCCACGGTGACCGCCGTCGAGTAAGGGATCTCCTGGCCGGTGAGACGAAAGACCTTCTCCCTCACCATCTCGGCCACAAAGAACCGTTCGGGCAGATCGGTAATCACATCTTCGGGATAGAAGGGAGGACCCTCGGGCATGAGCCCGGAGATCTCGGAGAGGAGGGTATCCACCTGATCGCCATGCTTGGCGGAGAGGGGAATAATGGCATGAAAATCGTGGAGACCCTGCCATCGCTGGATATGAGCCAGAACCTCCGGCTTCTTAATCCGGTCCACCTTATTCAAGGCCAGAATAACCGGCTTTGAGGACTTCTTCAGCTGCTTAACCAGATACATCTCAGACTCGGTGTCCGGCTCGTTGACATCGGTCATAAAAACAACCACATCCACATCACCCAAGGCGCTTAATGCCACATCCACCATGCGCATATTGAGGGCACGCGTCGACTGGTGGACACCGGGTGTATCCACGAAGACCAGCTGCATATTCTCTTTATGCACCACACCCAAGATGCGGTGGCGTGTGGTCTGTGGTTTTCGTGAGGTGATGGAGAGTTTTTCACCCAAAAGATTATTGATCAGCGTCGACTTCCCCGCATTGGGGGCACCCACGATGGCGACAAATCCGCTCTTGAACCCATTAAAATCATGTACGTTTTCCATTTCTTTACTCCTTCGTCGCGGTGGGGGTCGGCGAACCAATCAAAGCACTAATAGCCTCCCATACTTCATCACGGCCGCTTCGCGAAAGGGCCGAGAAAGTGATGAGCTCGCTGCTCTTCACTCCAAGCTCCTTGGCGATACGCGCCACATTGCTCTGTCGTTTATTATTTGAAAATTTATCTGCCTTGGTGAGCACCACCCGAAAAGGAATACCGTGGGCCCTAAACCACTCGATGAGGTTAAACTCCTCATCACGGGGGGAGCGTCGGATATCGATTAAGAGCATAGCCCCTTTAAGGGATCGGCGCTCCATCAGGTAACGTTCCACCATGGGACCCCACTCCCGCACCACCCGCTTGGGGGCTTTGGCATATCCATATCCGGGCAGATCCACAAAGGTGACCGCCTCATTGATATCAAAAAAATTCACCAACTGGGTACGCCCTGGCGTGGAACTGGTCTTCACCAGACGCTTGCGATTCACCAAGACGTTGATGAGGGATGATTTCCCCACATTGGAACGGCCGGCAAACCCGATCTCCGGAAGCCGTAAGGCCGGATACTGGTCGGCTTTCACCGCACTGGTGACAAACTCTGCTGAGAGTATCTTCATAGTCTCTTATCTTTCCTGACGGCCCGGCAACAGACACTAGCGCCTTATGCCCCATGAGCCGACGCGCCACTAGGCGCAAATGGGTGGTGTACAACGAAAAGCCCGGGCCGTAGGGCTCCGGGCATATTGGCAAGAGAGCCCGGAAAGATAAGGCTATGCCTCATCTTCCGGGTATTTTTAGCACCTTAGCACAACAAGGCCGCCAGCTTCCAGAAAAAAAGAGGCGCGCCCTGCCAATTTGACTACTTGTTAATCACCTTATTGAGTGGATACTCGATAATACCCTTTGCCCCGGCCTTGAGAAGCTGAGGAATAAGATCCCGCGTGATGCCAGAATCCACTACCGTCTCCACCGATAACCAGTCAGACTGATAGAGATGGGCCACGGTGGGTGCCTGGAGACAGGGAAGGAGCCCCACCACCGTCTCCACATTTTTTTGGGGCACGTTCATCTTCAGCCCCACCAATTGCCCCGCAACCAGGGCGCCCGTCAGAAGAACGGCCATCTCCTCAATTTTTTCACGCTTGGCCGGATCGGCCCAGACAGCCTTGTTGGCGATGAGCTGGGTGTTGGTCTCCATCAATTCATGGATGATCCGAAGGCCATGGGCCTTGATGGTGCTCTCCGTTTCGGTAATCTCCACGATGGCATCGGCCAGACCCGAGACGACTTTGGCCTCGGTGGCCCCCCAGGAGAATTTTACCTTCACGTCGATGCCACGCTCGGCAAAAAAACGTTTCGTCACCCCCACGAGCTCCGTGGAGACCGTCTTGCCCTGAAGGTCTTCAAGGCACTGAACCGGTGAATCGTACGCCACGGCCACGACCCAGCGAGCCGGCTTGGCACTCACCTTGGAGTAGACCAGATCCGTCACCACGTGAACATCCGACTGATACTCGGAAATCCAGTCGAGGCCGGTGAGGCCCACATCCAGGGTCCCGTTCTCCACGTTGATGGCCATCTCCTGGGCCCGACATAGGGCACAGGAGATCGTCTCATCGTCAATACGAGGAAAATAGCTTCGCCCACTCACCGATACATGCCACCCCGCCTTTTTAAAGAGAGAAAGGGTTGCCTCCTGAAGGCTGCCTTTGGGAAGTCCAAGTTTCAACTGCGCGTCCATACACACTCCCTACTGTGAGGGCTCCGTTCAATCAGCGAAGACCTCGGTATGCGCTCGGCCCAGAACATCTGCCGCCCCGTGGGAGGATTCAAAGATGCCCCTGCCGGGCCTATCGTCAACACCACAGGTCGCCTCCCCCATCTATCCCCATAGAAATAAGGTCCCGGCGACCCCCTCTTGGCTCTGTGATTTCGCATCACGAAAAAAAACGCACCATAAATCAATATGGTGAACCATAATCTCGCGCCCATCGAATGCCCTCCACAGGCCACTCATCTCATCATTACTTCTTGTACACTTCGTCCGGGTCAAAGAGGGGGGCCCCTGTGATCACGAGATTATCCCCTTCCACCTTTCGGAAAAAACAGCTCTTATACCCCAGATGGCAGGCGGCGCCCCCTTTTTGAACGACTTTCAAGAGTACCGTATCGCTATCGCAATCAATGCGGATCTCCTTGACAAGCTGCTCATTGCCGGAACTCTCCCCCTTCACCCAGAGCGTGCTCCTCGAGCGACTAAAGTAGGTGGCCTTGCCCGTGGTCACGGTGAGCTTAAAGGCCTCTTCGTTCATGAAGGCCACCATCAATACGTCCCCACTCTCCCAGTCCTGCACCACGGCCGGAAGGAGTCCGTCAAATTTTGTATAGTCCAGTTCTACCATCACATCTCCTCGAGGGTTCATTAATATGCGCCACGACCGCGCAACACATGCTCTCTTGCCTAAACGCTAGCTTAACCCTTGTCAATTGCTTTTTTATTCCCGCCCCTTGCATCATGCACCAATCCTTGATAGTTTTTTTCGATTGTACTAAAGATGATGAATTCGTAAACAGTCATCGCACGCGTACGCCTCGCCATACCCTACACGTATCACGAGGCCAGTGATCTGAGCCCTCACACCATGAGATGGGCACCCTTCATCCGACGTTGCACGAAGGCATCACCCATAAATTTGCCAACGCCCCTTTCCCGGCCCTTTCTCACCGCCAAAAAGAGGGGGGAGAGGCTATCGATACAACCAAAGAGAGTGTTATGACCGATTCGCCCCAGTCCCACGACCCGGAAGCCACCCCCCCCACGGTAAAAAAGAGACGGCACCTCCTCTTTAAGGTGGCACTGGCCGGTCTTCTCTTGGCCATGGCCACCGCCATATCCATCTACCTCTACTTCAGCACCAACCTGCCAAAGATTACCAGTTTACGGGATTACCGCCCCCCCACGGTGACCGTGGTGACCTCCGATGACGGCCGAAAAATAGGCGAATTCTTTCGCGAGCGCCGCATCGTCATCCCCTTAGAGGAGATGTCCCCCACCCTCCTCCAGGCCTTTGTCTCGGCCGAGGATTCACGATTCTATAAGCACCGGGGCATCGATCTCTTCAGCATCATTCGCGCCTTTACCAAAAACCTCAAGGCGGGTGCCATCGTTCAAGGGGGAAGTACCATCACCCAGCAGGTGACCAAATCTTTTTTTCTCACCCCGGAACGCAGTTACGACCGAAAGATCAAGGAGGCCATCCTCGCCTACCGCCTGGACCGAAGCTTTGCCAAGGATGAGATCCTCTACCTCTATCTCAACCAGATCTACCTGGGACATGGGGCCTACGGGGTTGAGGCGGCCGCTGAAAACTACTTTGGCAAGCAGGCAAAAGAGATGAACCTGGCCGAATGCGCCATCTTGGCCGGCCTCCCCCAGGCCCCGAGCCGTTACTCCCCCTTCCGGTACAAAGAGCGGGCCAAACAGCGCCAGATCTATGTCCTCAACCGTATGGTAGAGGAGGGGTATATCACCAATATCCAGGCCACCGAGGCCATCAACACCCCCTTGGATATCAAGCCCCGCCGCAACTGGTATATCGAAAAAGTCCCCTGTTACACCGAATACGTGCGCCGCTACATCGAAAAAAAATATGGGGCCGATGCCCTCTACGAGGGGGGGCTTAAGATCCACACCGCCGTGAACATCGAGATGCAAAAAATCGCACGCAAGGCGGTCACTGAAGGGCTGGAAGCCATGGACAGACGCCAGGGATATCGGGGTCCCTTGGCCCACCTCTCCCCGGTGGAGATGGAGAAAAAATCCAAGGAGATCGCCCTAAAGATGACGGACAAGACCATCACCGAGGGCACCCTCCTACACGGGGTGGTGGAGGGGGTGGATGACAAAGGGGGAGAGGTCCAGGTGCGGTGTGGCACCCGGCACGGCGTAATCAGCCTCTCCACCATGCGATGGGCGCGAAAACCCGATACCACCAAGGAGTACTGGCAGGATCGTCTCCAAAAACCCGGGGATGCCCTGACCGTGGGCGATCTCATCCAGGTCAGGATGACGGGGGAGGCCACCGATGGGCGCTGGTCCCTGGCCCTCTACCAGGAGCCCATCTCCGAGGCCGCCCTCCTCTCCATTGAGGCCGATACCGGCTACGTTAAATCCATGATCGGGGGACGTGATTTCTTAAACAGCCAGTTCAATCGCGCCATCCAGTCCCGAAGGCAACCCGGCTCCGCCTTCAAACCCGTCGTCTATGCGGCGGCCATCGACAAGGGCTACACCCCGGCCTCGGTCATCGTGGACTCGCCGGTGATCTATCTCGATGAAAATCGGGACTTCACCTGGAAGCCCAATAACTACGAACGCACTTTCCACGGTGCCACCCTGCTTCGTGCGGCCCTGACCAAATCCATGAACATCATCACCATCAAGATCTTAAAAGAGATCGGCGTGGACTACGTCATCGACTATGCACGGAAGCTGGGCATCACCGCCCCTATCAACAAAGACCTCTCCATCGCCCTGGGGTCTTCCGGGGTCTCACTCTTGGAGATGGTACGTTCCTACTCGGTCTTTGCCAACCTGGGCTACCTGGTGGAACCCACCTTCATCACTCGCATCGAGGACCGGGACGGGAATATCCTGGAGGAGGCCATCCCCATCAAGAACCAGACCATCGAAGCCTCCACCGCTTACCTCATGACCAGCCTCCTGAAGAGTGTGGTGGAGGAGGGAACGGGACGCCGCGTCCGGAAACTGAACCGACCAGCCGCTGGCAAGACGGGGACCACCAACAACCTCTACGATGCCTGGTTTATGGGCTATACCCCCACCTACGTGACGGGGGTCTGGGTGGGCAAGGATCAGAAAGCCCCCTTGGGCAAAAACGAAACGGGGTCACGCGCGGCCAGCCCCATATGGCTGGACTACATGAAGGGAATTCTTGCCAATAAACCGGTCAAGGTCTTTGAGGTCCCCGAAGGGGTCGTCTTCGCCAAAATCGATGCCAAGACGGGCCTCCTACCCGGCCCCGACACAAAAAAAACCCTCTTCGAATGCTTCAAAGAGGGGAGCGTTCCCACCACGCAGTCCCAGCCCGTTCGCCACGACGCCAATCGCAACGAGATGTTCAAAGAGAACCTCTAATACCAGGCCATGGGCGGCCCCTCTGGGGTCACCCGTGTCCCCCTGTCGAGATGGGTGTTCATTTAAAGGCCCCCGCCACAGGAGAGACACGAGACAAGGGGTTCTCTACCCCATACGCTCCGTTAGGGCATCGATCTCATCCTCGCTAAACACCGCGATGCCATGGCGCATAAGAAGGGCTGAGGTGAGTCCTGAACCAGAAATGCGGGTCCCAGAAAAATGACCGTCATAGATCCGGTGCCGGCCACAGGAGGGACTCCCCTCCTTGAGGAGGGCGAGGCCCACCCCATGGGTGAGACAAAAGTCGAGGGCCAGTCGTGCCCCTCTATAAAAAGGGGCGGTGACATCCTCCCCCGCACGTGTCATCACCGAGGCCTTAGCGGAGAGGAGGGCCTCTCCGCCCCCCCCACCTGATATCTCAGCGGGGTCCCGGGGCACGGAGAGCCCTCCGGCGACCTCCGGACAGAAAGGGAGGCCCACCCCTTCTGCCACCCATCGAAAAAGCCTCTCGTCGATGAATTTAACAACTTTACCATCATATCTCACCCGCTCACCGACCAGACAGGCGCTGATCATCAATCGACGCATACTTACACTCCTCCCATCCTTTTTTTACCTAAAAGTTGAATTCACCGCTTTGTGTCATGGCCAAAACGCTGCTATTACATGTATTTATTATGTGTTCTACTGGTCATTAAAGTTACGGCAGCCGAAAATGCATAAATGGGCTCACCCTTCGGGAACAACTTTTAGCTTATATACGTATGGCAACTCCATCATTTACTCTCAATGAGGATGCATCATGCCGGTATTTATCACTCTATTTACTATTTTATGCCTTGCACTCCTCGGTTACCATCTCGTCTACCGGGGTCACGGACGTCGGTTCCACCTCTCGGGAGCGGCTTTTCTCCTGGTAGGGTATCTCCTGGGCCCCGACCTCCTCAGCCTCTTGGATGAGACGACAACCACCCACCTCTACCCCTTAAGTGGCCTTGTCACTGGCTGGATAGGTCTCATGTATGGCCTGCAGATCGATCTTCCCTTTATAAAACGCCTCACCGCGCCACTCTTAGTCTCGGCCTCCCTGGATACCGGGCTCACCCTCCTCCTCTTCTTTATGGGGACCCTCACCCTGTTTCCCGCCCTGGGGCCCCACTACACACCCACCCTCGCCTTTATCATATCCGCCACGGCAGCGTGCAGCTCCCAGGCGGCCCTGGTCATGGCCAGCCCACACCTGAAACCCACCCCATCCGCCATGGCCCTCATGCGTATCGCCACCACAGGAAGCCTGGCCAGCCTCTTCATCTTTGCCTTAAGCTTTCTATTCAGCGGCCCCACCCCATCGCCAGACCAGCTCTCCATGCTCACCCAGAGCGAACTGCCCATCATCTTGGGGACCACCATGGCCCTGGTGCTTCTCTACACCCTTTTTCTCTCCCAGAGACGTAGCCGAGAAGAACTCATCCTCATCGTCACCGGTATGGTGGTCCTCACCAGCGGCCTGGCCGCTACCCACCACTTCTCCCCGCTGCTGGCCAATGCCACCACCGGTTTTTTCCTGGGAAATACCACCCGATACCGGGATCGCATCTTATCCATGGTCATCATCTTGGACAAACCCCTCTACCTCCTCCTCCTCATCTTATTGGGGGCCCGGGTCATCCCCATCACCGGGCCATTGCTCCTCACCATCGCCCTTTACCTCTTCTTAAGGATCCTCGCCAAGATGACGGGGGGACTCCTCATCAGCCTCTTTCATACCGCCCCCACCCTTCCCCGGAGCGCAGGCATCGGATTCCTGGAGCAGGGGGGCCTGGCCATGGCCATCTGTTTTGATGCCCAGCACACCTTTCCCGATGCCACCACCCATACCGTGGTTACAGCCATCCTCATTGCCACCTTGATCAGCGACCTCGCCGGACGCCTCTCCTGGGGAGGGCTCATCGCCACACCGGAGAAGAGACCATGATCAAACGCCAACGCACCACCCTCATACGCACCGGGCTCACCTTAATCGGAGTCGTGGCCCTGTGTGCCTGGTCCCAGCAGCTCCCCGTTCACAACGGATGGCAGGTGGGAGGGGGGATCAATATCACCCTGGCCGCCACCCTTCTCTGCGGCTTTCTCATGGCAGAACTCCTCTCCCATATGGGCATCCCCAAGATTACGGGCTATATCGTGGCCGGGGTCATCGCCGGCCCCCATGCAACCCAATTCATCGACTTTCACACGTTAGAGAAGATTCAACTCATCAACGAGGTGGCCTTAAGCTTCATCGCCCTCCACGCCGGGGCGGCCCTGGACCGTGACCTCCTCTCCAGTCGCACCCGGACCATCGTCATCAACCTCCTCCTGCAGATCACCCTAGTGCCCCTCTTTGTCTTTGGAGCCATCATGGCCACGGCGCCCCTCTTTGCCTTTGGCGACCTCATGAGCCAGACACAACTCCTCGTCCTGGCCATCCTATCGGCCATCATTGCCATCGCACGCTCCCCCTCATCGGCCATGGCCATCATCACCGAGTGCCGGGCCCGAGGCCCCTTCACCGATACGGCCCTGGGCATTACCGTGGCCATGGATGTTCTCGTGATTATCCTCTTCACCGGCGCCATGGCGGTGGTCTCTCCCCTCTTGGGGGGAAGCGAGACAAAGGGGTGGTTCCAGGCCGCGATCTTAGGAGTTGAACTCGCCGGTTCCCTTGCCGCAGGAGCCCTTCTGGGCTACGGCATCCAGTTTTTTTACAGACACGTATCCAAAGATCACGCCCTCTTTCTTCTCTTTATCGCCTTTGCCGTGACCCGGATCACAAAACTCACCGGCGATCAACTCAGCGCATTCACGGATGTCCACCTCACCTTAGAGCCCCTTCTAATATGCATTGCGGCAGGATTCGTCGTACGCAATGCCACCCCTTACGGCGAAGAGCTCGAAGAGAATCTCATGCGCATATCCCTACCTATCTACGTCCTCTTCTTCTCCGTGGCCGGGGCCTCCCTCGATCTGGCCGCCTTGGCCGCCTGCTGGCCCCTGGCCCTCGTGCTGGTCCTCTCCCGAGCCGCAGGTCTCATTCTCTCCACCTGGGCCGCAGGCCACCTCACCCACCTCCCCGTAAAGGAGTGCCGCCTCGCGTGGATGAGCCATCTCACCCAGGCCGGAGTGGCCATCGGCCTGACCCAGATCATCGCCCGGGAGGATCCGGCAACGGCCGCCTATCTCACCACCCTCACCTTGGCCGTTATCACCCTCAACCAGGGTCTGGGCCCCGTGGCCTTCAAGAGGGCCCTCATCGCCATGGGAGAGGCGGGACAGGACCGACGATAAGGAGCCGTCTCCCACAAAAAAAGCCCTCTTCTACCCGTATGGGAGAAGAGGGCCAAAACCCCGATTCTGTCTAAAAAAAACCGATATTAGAGCGGAGGGATAAGATCTGACAGAGGGCCGCCCTCGACCATAGGGGTCACCACATAAAAACCCCGCTCTTCACGGCCCCCCGCGATGGTGCGACCAATAAATTTTTTCATGCGTCCCATGAGGGGCGCGCTCTCCACGAGGGCCAGGACGGCACGACTGCGGGTGATCCCCCCACCAGACATCATACGAAACCCGGCAAAGAGGGGCACATGATGACTGATCATCTCCAGGCTATCGGTGGCCTCTACCACCACGCTCATGGTGACGCCCAAATCCATGAAACCGGTGATCAGTTCATGGGCAATCTCTTCACTTTGAACCACAACCGTCATAAAATACACGACTACACCTCCCCACCATACCAGGCAAGTTCTGCCTCTTTTTCAAAACACCGGATCGTCTCCCAGAGCGACGTGGCATCAGGGGACCGGCGCAGGGCCTCGGGAAAGGCGCACTGCTTACACAACCTGGCCGTCCGCGCTAGAATCTGAAGGTGCTCCGACGGATTGGTCATGGGAATCACAAGGGCCAGAACCACATCCACGAGCTGATCATCGATGGATTGAAAATCAATGGCATGGGCAAGGCGCAGAAGAAAGAGGGTGGTTTTCTGACACTGGACGGCGGTGGTATGGGGCAATGCAATACCCAAGCCGATACCGGTGGTGAAACTCTCCTCCCGTTCACGAAAGCCCGACAGAAGGATCCCGGCCTCCGGTGCCAGCCCCGATGCGGCGGCCTCCCCGGCCACAAACTGTAAAACGGCATCCTTATCCGGAAAATCCAGCCCCACATAGATGTGATCCGCGCTGAGACACTCTCGAATCTTCATGACGCCCCCCAAAATACGATGAGAGTTATTCTTATTTTAAGTGTGGGAGGATCGCTTTTTTAAACGATCCCCCCATATTCGGTATGGACAGGAGATCCCTAAAAAAAAAGCCCGCCACGGGGTGGGCTTTTTTTCGGGGGTCTCGATTAGGGCTGGATATCGATGGTGGGAAAGATGCCCTTCATCTTCCCGGAGAGGTAGGGCTGAAGCGTATTAAACGAGATCATATGGCCGGCCTGGGCATGGCCCCTGACCCGGTTCACGTCACCAAAATAGGCACCATTGGCCTCCAGGATATGATCGATTCGTGTTTCGAAGGCCTGGACCAGATCATGCCCGCTGCCGGTGAAGTGCATATTCCCCATGGTAAGCTCCCCGTTCACCTTGGAGAGATCATCCAGGGAGGCGCTGTGATTTTTCAGATCCTCGGCGTTGCGAATATACCCCCATACGGCGTGGCGCTCTGGAATCACCAGGGGCTCCTCCACATCAATAATGGTATGGGGCATGACAATGGTACCCGACCCAATGGAGACGGGAAGGCCGGGCTTGCCGTTAATAAAGGAGTTAAATCCCACAAAGACCCTCTCGGCCAGATTGGCGTTGATCAGCTTGGCCCCATGGGCGGTGATATCATTCTTCTCCAGACGGGAGTTAATCACATAGGAGTGTTCCTGAGCATTGGTCCCCGGCCCCATCCAGGCATCATCCAGGTAGGCCCGCTGGGAGACGAGGACATTCTCATGAATATGGGTATCTCCGGCCACATATGCGTATCGGTTGAGGGCTGATTTACTAGAGACCGTCACCGGAGTGGTACTGACGGTGGAACCATAGATATCGCTATAATCCTCTTTGCGAGCCTCCATAAAATCCCAGAGAATCCCCTCGGGCTTTCCCCCGGGAACATTTTCAATATAGCGTTTCAATACATCCGGGTCATAGGTGTACTTGAACTCAAACCCCTCCGCATTCATCCAGATGGTGCCATCGGGAATCTCCAGATGGTACAGATCGGTGATACTCTGCACAAAGGAAAAGGTGCCCACCTTGCAGCCGTGCAGTGAGGTGAGGTCTGTGGTGGAGAAGGGGGCCAGGTAACACCCCTCGACCAGAGCGCCATGGATATTGGAGTAGAAACTGGCAAAGGTATTTCGAATGAGGAATTCTTCAGGGGCCTCCGGATCATGGGAGTAGTTATGGATCAGTGCTTTTATGAGATAACTGTCTTTAATATGGATCTCTTCATCTTTTTCCACGGGCACTTCCACCCCTTGGAAAATAATCGTATCCCCTTTTCGTTTCAGTTCATCTCCGCGCACATCGGTCTTATACAACACGGCGTTATCGGTGAAACATTTACCAAGGAAATAGCTGCCCGCAAGGCTAGAATTTTTAAAATTCACATGCAAGGGGTGGTGGCTGGTCACGCCATAAAAGGCATTGAAACGGAGCATCTGCTTTAAGGGAATCACATTCTTTGCAAAGGGTTCCACATCAAAGGAAAATTTTCGTAAGTTCACATTGACCCGGGCAATCACCCGATCAATGAGTTTTTCTATCTGTTTCATATTTTCGTATACCTCCTCACATAGCCTGAACAGAAAAAGGGGGGTTTGCCCCTATGCGACACATCCCAAAAGGGATGCAGCATGGTCGCCCAGGGCTTCTGGCGGTCCAGGGACCGTTCTGTCCAGTAATAACATTGCCATCATCATGGCCGGATGCGGGGCAAAGAGACCCCGCACCCTTTCATTTCAATCCATCCGATCAGGCGCTCATAGCCTCCTCAACGGGTAGATATTTGGAGAGAGGGCAACCGCCGCACGCCCCCTCTTTATGAATCTGTTGATAGATAACGGTCAAGGCCTTCTTACCATTGGGGTAGAGGTTCTCTCGTCCAATCACCTCCAAGAGGTGAGTCCGGTCGAGAACGGCCACCACCTCATCCTTCATGGAGCTAAAGGAGATACCGCGTCCACTCTCACGCACCGTCTCGATGAGAATGGCCAAGGCCTCCTCACCGGAGGCATCCACATCGTTGATCCCACTGGATTCAATGAGAATATGACGAAGATCTGGTTTCTCGGTGATGAACTCCAGTACCTTATCCTCCAGATAGGAGGCGTTGGTGAAGATTAAGGGGCCATCAAAACGAACCACGGCAATGTGGTTGCACTCTTTGAGCCCATACTTCACAGAACTCTTAAAGGTTTCGTCCTGAGACATGGAGAGCAGCGCCACACGAGGGCGAAGGTTCTTATAGATAAAGACGATAAAGGTCAGGGCCACCCCGACCATAATACCCTCTTCCAGGTGAGGTGCAAAGTAGAGAGTGCAGATAAAGGTAATCACACTGATGGCCCCATCGGCACGCTTGGCTTTCCAGGCATGGACAAAACCCTTGACGTTAATCAACCCGATCACCGCCATCATGATCACCGAGGCAAGAACCGCCTGGGGCAGATGGTAGAGAAGAGGCGTAAAGAAGAGAAGGGTCAGGGCCACCATGATACTGGTCACCACCGAGGAGATCCCGCTGCTGGCATTGGCCTGAAGGTTCACGGCAGATCGGGAAAAGGAGCCCGAAACGGCGTAACTCTGACCAAAGGAGCCAATCATATTGGCCAGACCCTGGCCGATCAACTCCTGGTTCGGGTCGAGTTTCTGACCGGTCTTGGCCGCCATGGCCTTGGCAATGGCAATGGCCTCCATAAAGCCCAGGAGAGAGATGATCACGGCAAAGGGAAGAAGTTGAAGAATCGCCCCCAAGAAGGTGGTATTGGAGGGCAGGCCAGGAATGGCTATCTTAAGCCCCTTGGGAATACTCCCCACAACACCACCGGCACCAATCATATTGAGTGAATCGAGATTAAAGGGCTTGTTCCCGACCTTGATGCGCCACTTGCGGCCATCGGTCTCCATACCGGCGGGCGTATTCCCCTCCAGATAGAAGACGGGACTCTCCCCGAAATCTTTGGTAGTGGAGAAGTGAAGGAGACGAAGGGCCTCCCGAATTTTACCGGAAGAGGCCTTCAAGGTGTTGATCCGGGCGTTGGCACGGGCCAGATTGTACTCGGCCTCCATCTGTTCCGATGAGGGGACATGTCCCGTGGTATGCCCCAATATGGCCTTGAGCTTCGCATTGATGGCGGCTCGTTCAGACCCCACCTGAATGATCCCCGCCACCTCCGTGTTAAAATCTTCAATCATGGTGACTACGGTCGGGGCATTGATACTCGTTAGGGGCACCGACTGATCGTGATTGAATTTAAAGGTAAAGGAGATCACCGTGGTGATGGTCACGGCCACCAGAACACTGGGTATCTTTGGGTTCACCCGTTTAAGAACCACCATGATGGCGATGGAGAAGAGGCCCATGGCAAGGGTGGGCATATGGGTGTAATGAATCGCCGAACGGCAGACGTTTAAGATCGTCTCATAGTGATGGGGTGCCTTGTCCACATAGACCCCAAAGAGTTTTGAGAACTGGGATGAGGCGATAATGATGGCGGCGGCGTTGGTAAATCCATTCACCACCGGATGGGAGAGGAGGTTCACCACCAAGCCCAAACGCAGAACCCCCAGAAGAAACTGGAACACCCCCACGGTCAGCGCCAATAGGACCGAATAGGCAATAAACTCGGTACTTCCCGCCGTAGCCAAGGGCTCCAGCGAGGCTGCCGACATGAGAGAGACCACCGCCACAGGTCCCGTAGCCAGTTGGCGGCTGGAGCCAAAGAGCGCTGCCACCATAGGTGGCAGAAATGCGGCATAGAGACCATAGTAAGCCGGTAAACCGGCCAATTGGGCATACGCCATGGATTGTGGGATGAGAACCATGGCCACGGTAATACCGGCCACCACATCGGTCCGGAACTTTCCCGTGTCATAGTCCTTGAACCAGAGTAGGAATGGAAACACTTTGGTAAGCATAACGATACTTCCCCCTGAAAATCTAAAATTAATACATAAACCTCTTTTTTCCTATCCTTAAAAGGAGCCTTTCTGTCCTTTTATATCCGCTATTCGAGTCGTGCCGGCGGGATTACAAATCCTGACCATTGTCCATAAAACAGCTAGCTTTTTTTACTGAAAAAATAAAAAAGGCCTCAAAACCATACCGATCTCATATCACTGTTTTTATTTAACTTAAATTACTCTTTCACCATCACACACCAGATAAAAAATTCTTTTCGAGCAATTAGAATGCAGATATATGACAGGGATAGTTTTGTCAATTGGAAAGCAGTTAAGAGAATGATTCCCTTCAATTTTTTTTATATTAAAATTTACCCACAGCCGCAGCCCCCTCCCCCCATCACGCCCCGACCATCCCATCATCCCATTGATTTTTTACAAAATCCCCAGATTCCGCCGCCTTCGGCCCCAAGCCTGCCCTCCAAAAAAACAGAGTCCTTTTGCTGGAAATATATTTTTACACAAAACGACGTTCGCATACAAAGGTGCACCACCCCAGGGGGATATAAAATAAGGGGGACGATACAGATCGACGAATGACACCGGCAGATCTTTCGGGACCAACATTTTGAAAATTTTAATATAAGGGGCCATTTCGGCGGTGGGACCGGCGTACATTCCCATGTCAGGACGCCTAGGATGCACCCCACCACACCAGGGGCAAAGAGAATCAATGCCCTCTGGCTTACAGCACTACGCCGGACACCGGCACACATCGTTCATGGCTCAGTGGTGGCAAAAAAAAGGGGGCAAAAAAGCCCCCCTTATTTTTTTAAGAGGAGGGGACGGATCCCACAATCACGGAGAGATCCAGACCCCCATGGGACATGGGGTGTTCATGAAAACCGGCAGGCAAGGGCCGGGGAACCTGCTCTCGGGGAATGGCCATGGCCATTTTCCACCCGCCCCAGACAGCAAAGAGACGGTCCATAATACGGGGCACCATGGCATCGCTCCCCTCCCGGAGGCGCATGCCATAGGGAGGATTAAAGAGGACCAATCCCAGTCCACACCCCAGAGAGGCGGGATCCAGGGTAAAGAAATCGCCCACCTGGGGAGAGATCACGCCACCAAAGGGCAGGCCGGCCAAGGTCTCGGTCAGGCGCCCCACGGCCCCCGCATCCACGTCCGAGGCAAATATGGCCCCGGCATGCCCCGACGTCACCCCCGCCTCCCCCTGTCGCTTCAGATGGGCAAACCCCCTCTCCTTGAAAGAGGGCCACGCCTGAAAGGCAAAGGAGCGAAAGATTCCGGCAGGGGTACCGGTTGCCACCATGGCCGCCTCCAGACTGAAGGTCCCGGTACCGCACATGGGATCCACCAGGGGACCCTCCCCGTGGTACCCGGCCATGGCGAGGACGGCGGCAGCCAGGGTTTCACGAATGGGGGCCCGGCCGCCATGGGTCTTCACATGCCGTTTATAAAGAGGCGTTCCCACGGCATCCAAGGAGAGGACAAAGCGATCATCGTCTCCCCTTACATAAATTTTCTGGGGACGCGTCCCCTTCCCCCCCCCTTCCAGGGCACGGCCCACCACCTTCTGGACCCGCTCGGCTACGGCACCGGTATGATACAATCGGCAATGGTGGGTGGTGACCACCACCTCAATATCGGCATCGGCAGGCAACCAGAGTTCCCAGGGGATTTCCGCCACCCGGCGCTCCAGGCGCGAAAACCCATCGGCGGGAAATGAGGCGAGACGCACGAGGATGCGATTGGCCAACCGGAGGTTCAGGGCCGCCTTCCACATACTCTCTAAGCGCGCCGTAAACTCCACCCCCCCCGTCACCCGTGTCACCGCCATGCCAAGGCAGGCCTCAAGCTCTTCGGCCAGAAGCCCCCCCAAGCCGGGAGCCGTACTTAAATAAAAGGTGTGATCCCGAGCCGATATGCGGCGTTTCACCCTCTTCTCAAAGGCAGAATCGCCCTCTTTTTTCTCCTGTCTCTGCATCATATCCCCTAAATTATGCGAATAAGGCCCCCTTATATGAGAAGGGCCCTCTCTCGTGTCTGGGTGTCAAGAAATGTTTTTGCAATATTGGACGAGTAGACCACCACCTGGGCCATCATATGCATGAGCTCCATGTGCACCTCATGGGTCTCCATGGAGGATTCCCGCTGGCTCACCAGACGATCCAGATGGTACACTCGATACTGTAGCTCTAAATCGAGGTATTTTCGCTCTTTATTCATGATCTTCTGGGCCTTCTCAAGATCCTGCTCGGCAAAGGCCTCTTTGAGAAGACGAATCTGCTTGCACACCTTCTGATGGTAGATGGTGAGTTCTTCGCGCCCCTCGTTGGAAAAATCATGGGTCAGCGCTCTCTTCTTCTTCATGAGGGGAAGCACATTGCGATGGATAATATCCCCGATACTCTCCATATCTTTCACGATGGAGACCATGGCGTACACCACCCGAGTCTGCCTCTCCGAGGCACCACTGCGTGCAATCTTAATAAGGTAATCGACAATCTTCTCCTCTAAAAAATCGATCTCCTCCTCGCGCCGGTCGATGCCCTGCATCAGGGTGAGTTCCGGATACTCCTTATCCCGTTTGGGATACCGGGTCACGAAGGGAACGGCTGACGCCTTGAGCAGATACTCCAGGGCCGATGCCATGCGGGAGATCTCGGCACGGGCCAGATCGATGGCCAGGCCCGGAGAGAGGATCTTGGTCTCATCTAAAAAGGTGGTGGCGTGCCGGGGAATGGGACAGGGCGTCTCGGGCATCATGCGTACAACCAGCTGGGCAAAGGCATCGGCAAAGGGCAAAAAAATCAAGCCAATGACAATATTGAAGAGAGAGTGGGCGTTGGCAATCTGCCGGGCCATATCGGAATGAAAAAAACCGCCCAGCCAGGCCACCCCCTTTGCAAACTCTGGAACCCATCCGATAAAAAGAAGCACCCCGATGACACGAATCATCACGTTGGCCAGGGCCACCCGCTTGGCATCCCGGTTGGCACCAATACTGGCAAATCCCGCCGTTACACAGGTACCGATATTGGCCCCTAACACCATGGGAATAGAGGCATCCAGGGATATAAGGCCCTCACTTCCCAACACAATCAAGATACCGATAAATGCCGTGGAGCTCTGAACCACCGCCGTGAGAATCACCCCCACGATAAGCCCCAGAAATCGGTTCTCAAGACCCGACAAGAGGGAGATCACCTCCTGACTGCTCCTCAAGGGGCGCATAGAATCCCCCATGAGTCTCAATCCGTAAAATAGAACGCCAAACCCCAGAAGTACATCCCCAAGGGACTTCATGGACTCATTCTTCCCGAGAAGCCGCATCAAAAATCCGGCGGCAATCATCAACAAGGCGTAGTCGGTCACCTTAAAGGCAATGAGCTGGGCGGTGATGGTCATGCCGATACCCGACCCGATGAGAACGCCCATGGTCTGAACAAAACGCATGAGTCCAGCCTGGACAAAACCGACCAACATCACCGAGGTGGCGCTCCCCGACTGCACCAGCATAGTGAGCACCACCCCAAAGAGCATACCCCGGTACTTATTTTTTGTCAGATGGGTCAAGATGCTACGCAAACGATCGCCGGCGGCCCGCTGCATGCCGTTGCCCATGAGCTCCATCCCAAAGAGAAAGAAGGCAAGCCCCCCGAAAAGCCCCATGAGCTGAACGCCCCAATGGATCTGTACCACACCCCCTGC
>JABXKT010000227.1 GCA_013619155.1 Desulfobacteraceae bacterium | reverse complement strand
AAAGATCCCCTCCCAAGCTAACCGCAACCCTCCTGGCCTGCCACAGTCCGATACCACTCCCCCCCTCCTTTGTCGTCTTAAAGGGTTCGAAGAGGCGCTCGGGCAAGAGCCCTTCGGCAATGCCCGGCCCGTCATCGTAAATCACCACCACCACCGCCCTTAGGTCTCCGTCCAGACCAGCCCGGATCGTCACCACCGTCCCCCCGGCCTCAAAGGCGTTGAGCAGTAAATTCTCCAGAATAGAGGAGAGGAGCCCCGGATCGGTGTGGATCTCTATATCATCGCGGCACTCTATCTGGCAGGCCATGGAGGCGAGCCGTGTCTCCATGGCCTGCCAACACGCATCCAGGAAAAAGCCAAGATCAAGGGAACGGTTCACCGGTTTGATATCCGCATCGGTGGTCATCAAGCGCTTCTCCACCCGTCCCATTCTCGAGAGAACCTCATCCACCAGCTCCAGCATATCCCGCTGAAACTCCGGTTTATGAATATGCGCCGGGGCATTCTCCTGGAGAAGGGAGAGCATGGTCACCGCATTCTTGATATCGTGGAGGACGAAGGAGGAAAATCGTCGCCATACGTGCTTCTCCCGGGCATGGGCCAGCTCGTCGGCCATGCGTACTGCCAGCAGAGACGAGGCTGCCTGACCGCCAAGGGCCGTGAGCAGGTCGAAATCATCGTCCCCATACTCTCCACCGGTAAACTCGGGGCCAAGACCCATCACCCCCACAAGCTGAGGACCAATGGCGATGGGGGCCAGAAGGGTCAGCCCCAAGGAGGCCAAAAACGTGCCTTTAAACGACCGTACCTCCTGCCAGGCCAGATCCGGTACCCTCTCCTTTAGATGAAAACAGGCATGGTCCTTAAAAAACGTCACCAGGGGGTCATGGGAATCGATGGGTGCATCAGGACTCTGGCCATTTAGGCCACCGGGTGAGGCGACCATTTGGTACCCCTTCGCCACAGACCCGATCCATATAAATATCTCAGTGGTGTAGAGGCTCTTCATCAGTACCGCCTCCAAAGCCCTCACCACGTCCATCTCGGTGAAGACCCCTTGCAAGCCTTTGGAAAAAGCCAGCCACTCATCGCGGTACTCGTACTTATTGATATAAAAATGGGTACTGATAAAAAAGTGGGCCCGACGGCGTATCGTTCCTGAGAGGGCAAAGAGCCCAATCCCGATCCCTCCCAAGGCCACAAGCAGCCAGGCCAGAATATAGGAGAGCTCCAGGCCGAAGGTGCGCATGAGAAAGGAGACCATACCAAAGCCCAGAAGATAGACGCCCAGAAGGGAGGGGAGCACGAAGGCGTAGACCACCTTTCGGGAGACAAAGAGCTGACGGTTCAAGAGCCGATGACAAATAACGGCAGAAACCATCAGCAGCCAGCCACCAATCAAGAGGAGCGCCAGCAAAAAAAAATGGCGGGGTAAAAGAGTCAGATAGGTCAGCCGATAGGAGAGATGCCACACCAGGGCCACACAGGCCAGACAACTGCCCACCACAAAAAATTTATACATCCATCGCCCCGCCCCATCTAAGCCTCGCCAAAACTGCTCGATGCACCATCCGATATAAAGCACCACGATCAAGACAAAGAGGGCCGAAAAGTAGATGGATCCATAGGGAGCAAAGGAGAGAGTTGCATAAAATGGTTCCGATACCGAAATAAAGGAGAGAGCGTCACCGGCCATGAGGGCGGCGGTGGCCCCCACGAGGGATTCAATGAAAAAATAGAGTCGGGTACCAGAAGAAGAGAGACGTGGCGGACGCCACACCATAAATATCACGGCAAGGCCACAGACAATTTCCGCGAAAAGTACCAGCCGAAGGCCCCGCATATCAAAGTGACGGGCCAGATAGAGATACTCCCCGGCGAGAAGGGGTATCCCGGCCAGGAGCTGAATCAATATAAGGGAGAATCTTCGGCCCCCATGGGTCAACCGCCCCCCAAAAATACCGGAGAACAAGAAAAGTACATTGAAAATATAAAAACAGCGTATCAGCATCATCCATTCTTCAATAAAGTATCCAGGCCAAAAAACTAGCCACAAGAGGCACCGAACTCTTTTTTAACGGCGCCTTAGATGATCAAGGGCCTCATCGATGCCTCATACGGCGATCGATGAGGGAGACGATCCGTGAGAGGGTAAAGGTGAGAATAAAGTAGAGAAGGGTCACGGTGAGCCACACCTCGAAGGTGAGAAAAGTGGCGGCCATGATCTCCATCCCCTGGAAGGTAAGCTCCTGAATGGAGATGACACTCATGATGGCCGAATCCTTGATGGTGGAGATAAACTGACCGGCAAGGGGGGAGAGGATATTGCGTAAGGCCTGGGGCAGACTGATATACACAAAGACCTGGAGATCACTCAGCCCCGTGGCCCGGCCCCCCTCCCACTGACCGGAGGGGACCGAGAGAAGCCCCCCCCGCACGATCTCGGTGACATAGGCCCCCTCGTAGACGGAAAGGGTAATCACGGCAGAGAAAAACGCGTTGATATGGGCCTCACGGGCAAAGAGAAAGGCCACCACCGATTGGGTCCTCTCCGAGGCACCCCGAAGCCAGAGATCCAGACCCAGAAGATCCAAAAACTGACCGCTGACAAAAAAATAGACGAGAAACACAAGCACAAGGGAGGGGATGTTCCGAAGGGTCTCCACATAGAACCAGCCGAGGAGCTTCTGGCCGGGAGAGCCATGGGCCCTCATGGCCCCGAAGATCACCCCGATGATAAAGGCGAGGAGGGTGGCCCAGACACTGAGCTTGACCGTGGTAAAAAAACCCGTGAGAAGGAGGTTGGGCACCCAGCCCCCTTCGGTGGATCTCAGAATATAGACGGGTATGGCCTCCCACTCCCATCGGTAATCCAGCACCGTCCCCATCCGATAAAAAAACCACACCACCATGACCGCCCCGCCAAGGAGCAGCCCACCATCCAACACCCCAAATCGATATCTCTTCTCTCCAAAAATAGTCATCGCCATCAAACATCCGGACAAAGGTAAAAAGGGCCCCACCAAGGTCTGGGGTAATTTCGGCTATAGCGTCTCCAAAGAAGCCCCCTTATGGACCGTAAAGAGGCCGGGCACGCAGGACTCTCACCCCTACTTCACACGAGCTTCCCACTGCCGGGTTTCAAACCAGTAGTGTTTCGTGGCGGCGAGAAAGCCATCGGTTTGTTTCAGATGAATCCAGTTATTGAAGAAATTGAGGGCATCACCGTCCCCTTTTCGCACCACAAAACCGATGGGTTCCTGGGTAAAGGGTTTTTCCAAGGGCACAAACAATTTTTCCGGGAATTTAAGGGCTTGAAATGTGGGTAGGGGGGCCGAGGAGACCACGGCATGGACACGCCCCAGGTAGAGCTCCTGAAACGCCTGGCCTTCATTTTCAAACAAGCGGAAGGTGGCCTGGGGCAGATATTTTTTGGCGGCGGCCTCGGCGGTGGTGCCCATGCGCACGGCAATGGTCACATTTTTCTTGTTAAAATCCGCCAGAGAGGAGAACCCCTCGGCCTTTTTCCTATGGGCCACCATGGACATCCCCGTATAGTCATAGGCCTCGGAAAAATTCACCTTAAGATTTCTCTTGGGGGTGATGCCCATCCCCCCAATGATGATGTCAAATTTCCCGGTGAGAAGGGCCGGAATAATACCCGACCAGTTGGTGGGCACAAACACCACCGCCACCCCCATCTCCTCGGCGAGCTTTTTTGCCACATCGATCTCAAAACCGATGAGTTCACCGGTCTTATCTCGCATGGCCCAGGGCACAAAGGTCGACATCCCCACCCGGAGGGTCCCCTTTTTCTGAATCGATTCGATCACACTCTCACCCGCAATGAGTTCGCCACCGAAGGCACACATCACAATCATCGTCAAACCAGCCAGCCATCGTTTCATGATTCTCTCCATCGTTTGAATTGAAACCTAAAAGTTGCATTTACCGCTTTGTGCCATGGCCAAAATGCTACTATTACGAGTATTTATGACGTGTTCTGCTGATCATCAAAGTTACGGCAGCCGAAAATGCAGAAATTTGCTCACCCTTCGGGAACGCCCTTTGACCGGATCTGCCGCGTTACCAGACAATTGCGGTAAAATACTACAGCTGCATGTCCGGCGCCTTGCATATCCGGC
>JABXKT010000051.1 GCA_013619155.1 Desulfobacteraceae bacterium | reverse complement strand
GTGTGGGGGTGGCAAATATGTGATGGATTTTGGCGGTGTGGGGGGATCGGGCAATGATGGGCACGCTGCGCTTTGCCCATCCTACGGGCCGTCGGGATGCCAACGGCGATGGTTGGATTTTATATATGAATGGGGGGACCATGGACTATCGGCGGTTTTACCAATCGGGGGCGCGGTATTTTTTTACGGTGGTCACGGAAAATCGAAGCCCACTCCTCATTGATCATATTGACCGGTTGCGTGCTTCCTTTCGATTGTGTCTTGCGCGCCATCCCTTTGAAATCGAGGCGATGGTCGTGTTGCCGGATCATCTGCATACCTTGTGGCGGCTTCCCGACGGTGACGTTGATTTTTCTACGCGCTGGATGGTGATCAAACGCCATTTTTCAACGGGATTTGATTCCATAAACGTGAATCCGTCCAAAGCCAGAAAGAGAGAAAAAGGGATCTGGCAACGGCGTTTCTGGGAACACCTGATACGCGATGAAGGGGATTGGCGGCGGCATGTGGATTATATCCACTACAACCCGGTAAAGCATGGGCTTGCGGATAGGCCCGAAGAGTGGGCGTATAGCTCTATGAAACAGGCCATTCGTAAGGGATGGTATGCCCCGGGTGAAGAGTTGCCGGATACCCACATACCGATGGATTTTTCGTAGGATGGGCAAAGGCAAATCCGTACCTGGCAGGGTGGTGATGGCCTTGACGCCGTGCCCATCACGGGTTGCGACGGCCGCCATGCCGGGGGACGGTGTGCGGGTGCCAAATATGTGATGGATTTCGGCGGTGATGGTTGACCGAGCAATGATGGGCACGCTTTCGCTTTGCCCAGTCTACGGCGTGTCGAAATGGCGCGCCGCACTCCTGTGCGGCTTTTCGTGGGTCGATATACATGCCGCACGGGAGTGCGGCGATCCAAGAAAGAAGGCGACGATGGTTGACCGGGCAAGGATACGGGTTGTCATGATGCCAGCGGTGATGAAGAATAACGATTCATACCATTCCCACGAAATGCCGCAGCGATTTGCCCCGAGGCACGAGGGTCAAAGCGCTGCGGCCACCTGAGGTCCAGGGGATCATCCCCTGGCCGCCGGAGGCACGCTTTTTAATTTTTCCGCTTTTTCATTTACCAACCAACAAGGATGATGCCGCATGAGCTATTACGGTGGAGACAAGGCCCGGGAATATGTATTTCAAAATGAGATGATCAGCCAACTGCTTGAGAACGGCTGGGTGTTGGGGAAGTCAGATGGATACAACCGCGAGCTGGCCTTGTATGAAGCGGATCTGCTTGGGTTTGTGAAGGAGACTCAAAAGAAGCAGTGGGAGACGTATGAAAAACTCTATCCCAATGATCCAGACGGCACATTTTTAAGGCGGGTGGCGGTTCAGCTGAACAAGGCGGATCCGAATGCGGCCCATAAGGAGATGCGGACCTTTGGGACCTTGGGTGTGCTTCGCCATGAGATTCGGGATCGGGGGACGCGGTTTCGGCTGTGTCAGTTTCGGCCGGAGCATGGGCTGAACCCGGAGACGCTTGAGAGGTATGAGAAGAACCGGTTTCGGGTGGTGCCGGAGGTGGTGTACAGCCCCTGGGCCACCGACGCGCATCTGGCGGAGACGGGGGCGAGGGCCAAGGCGTGGCGCATTGATCTGGTGCTCTTTGTGAATGGCCTGCCGGTGGCGACCATGGAGCTGAAGTCGGAGTTCAAGCAGGCGGTGCAAAACGCCATCACGCAGTATAAGACCATACGCTTTTCGGTGGACCCGATCACCCGAAAGAGGGAGCCGTTGCTCACCTTTAAGCGCGGGGCCCTGGTTCACTTTGCGGTGAGTCAGTACGATGTGTTTATGACCACCCGCCTTGCCGGGGAGGATACCTTCTTCTTGCCCTTTAACAAGGGGACGAAGGCGGGAGGCGCGGGGAATGATGTGCCGGAGGATGTGAATCGGTATGCCACGGAGTATCTCTGGAACGAGGTGCTGCTGCCCGATAACCTGTTGAATATCCTTGCCCGGTATGTGCATCTTCAGATTGAGGAGACGGAGGACTGGGAGGGGCGTCAAACCAAGAGAGAGACGATGATTTTCCCTCGGTATCATCAGTGGGATGTGGTGAACAAACTCATTGGTGCGGCGCGTAGGGAGGGGCCGGGGCACAAGTATCTGATTCAGCATAGCGCGGGGTCGGGTAAGTCGAACTCCATTGCGTGGACGGCCCATCAGTTATCCTCGCTCTATACCAAGGCCGGGCACAAGCAATTTGATTCGGTGATTATTGTCACGGACCGCACGGTGCTGGATGCGCAGCTTCAGGACACCATCTATCAGTTCGAGCATGTGGATGGGGTGGTGGGACGCATCAACAACAATGAGGGGAACGGGTCGAAGTCGGAGAAGCTGGCGGCGGCGCTGACGAACTCGCAGCCGATTATCATTGTGACCATCCAGACCTTTCCCTTTGTCTTAAAAGCCATTGAAAATGACGTGAGTTTAAAAGAGCGGCACTATGCGGTGATTGCCGATGAGGCGCACTCCTCGCAGACTGGGTCCACGGCTCGCCAGCTTAAAGAGGTGTTGATGATAGACGCCGAGGCAGGGGAAGAGGGCGCGCTCTCCTCTGACGATATTCTGGATGCGGTGGTCGCGTCTCGCAGGGCCTCTTCCAATCTCAGCTATTTTGCCTTTACCGCCACCCCCAAGACAAAAACCCTGGAACTCTTTGGCCGCCTGCCCAACCCTTCGGAGCCCTCCTCCAAGTCTAACATTCCGGTGGCATATCACGTGTACAGCATGCGTCAGGCCATCGAAGAGGGGTTTATTTTAGATGTCTTAAAAAATTACACCAACTACAAAGTCGCCTACAACCTCGCCCTTGCCATTGAGAGTTCGGACCCAGAGGTGGAGAGCAAGAGGGCCAGGGTGAAGCTGGGCCAGTGGGTGCGCCTTCACGACTACAACATCTCCCAGAAGGTGCAGGTGATTGTTGAGCACTTTAAAAACAATGTGATGGGACTGTTGGGCGGTCAGGCCAAGGCGATGCTGGTGACCAGCTCCCGCAAAGAGGCGGTGCGGTATAAGCTGGGCTTTGACAAGTACATCACCGAGAAGGGGTACGAGAAGATCCATGCCATGGTGGCGTTTTCTGGCGAGGTGGCGTTTGGCGAGAACGATCCCAATGCCGCCGGGTTGCTGGGTGAAAAATTTACCGAGATGACTATGAATCCGAATCTTAAAGGGCGTGATATGCGCAAGGCCTTTGATTCCGATGATTATCAGGTGATGATCGTGGCCAATAAGTTCCAGACCGGCTTTGATCAGCCCAAGCTCTGCGCCATGTATGTGGACAAAAAACTCGGGGGCGTGGAGTGCGTACAGACCCTCTCCCGCATGAACCGGACCTATCCGGGCAAGGCCGACAGCGGCACCTTTGTTCTCGATTTCTTCAACGAGCCCGAGGTTATTCTGGAATCCTTTCAGGCGTACTATGAGACGGCGGAGTTGGCAGACGTCTCGAACCCCGATCTGATTTTTGATCTCTCTGATAAATTGCGCGAGGCCGGGATTTTTCTGGGGCACGAGGTGGAGCAGTTCTGTGATGCGTTTTTACAGAAGAGCAAGAGCAGCGCCGCCATCGCCAACATCTGCAAGCCCGCGGTGGATCGATGGAAGCATCGCTATACGTCGGCGATTGCTGAGTACAAAAGAGCCAAAGAGATGTTTGAGCGCACCAAGAGAACAAAAGACCCGGTTCTTATCGCCAACGCCGAGAACAGCTTTAAGGAGTGCAAGAGAGAGAAAGACGCCCTTGAGATCTTTAAAAAGGATCTCAGCACCTTTGTCCGCTTCTATGAGTTCATGTCCCAGATTGTTGATTACAATGACAAGGATCTGGAAAAGCTCTGCCTCTACGCCCGAAACCTGCGCCCCATGCTTCGGGAGACCCTTCTTGATGATGACCAGATCGACCTCAAGACCGTGGTTTTGACCCACTACCGGATCTCGGAGATCAGGCGCCAGGACCTGAAACTGAGCGAAGAGTGCGCCGAGTTCAAACTGGAGCCGGGTGAAGGGCTGGGCACGGCCAAGGCCAAGGATATCAAAGAGGAGTTCATCTCCCAGATTATCACCCGCTTGAATGAGATCTTCATCACCGATGAACTCACCACGGGCGATATGGTGAGCTACGCCTACACCATTCGGGACAAGGTGAGAGAGAACAGCCTTGTCATGATGCAGATCGCCAACAACACCCGCGAACAGGCGATGCTGGGCGGTTTTTCCAAGGCCATTGATGATGCGGTGATGGACAGCGGAGAAGCGCATCAGAACCAGATGATGCAGTTGTTGTCTGATTCGGCGCGGGCGGCGGGGTTTGCGAAGGTGGTGTTTGATTTGTTGAATATGGAGGGGGGAGATAAGGGCGTGCTTCAGGCGGCGAGGTGAGCCACATCGAAAGCGGGTTGGCAAATGGTTCGCCACGCTGTGGAAACGGTTTCCTAATTCAAACAGAATCGGTTTTGACTGCGGTGTCTCACGAGACTCGCCTTGAGCTTTGAGCCCACGGTGAGTCTCGTGTACACGACTGAGTACCAACGGTAATCCTAAGGGCGTTTGACGATGCCTGCACGAACCATCTTCAAATCAATAGAGGCGAGACAGTTCATCACGGTGCTCCCCTTCTCGACGCGTATGCTCTCAAGGCGCTCGCAGTTCCCCCGTATCTACACCTTAAAGCGCGCGACAATACTGTTCGCTGAAGTTGCTCCGCATTTGAGGTCAACTGAGCGTTGGAATTGGCCATATCCCCTGCCTCCCTGGTTATCTGAGAAATGTCCCCCGTGATGGCCTTGGCAACGGAAGCGCTTTGGTTGACGTTTTTATTAATATCATTAATGCCTTGTGATGCTAAATTTACGGAGGCTCTTTTAGATTGCATCACCGCATCATCGGAGATACTCCTCGCCTTTTCCGTGTTCTCAACGATCTCATTGATGGTGCGTTATGATGGTGTGTTTGCGCACCGTGTTTGAGATGCGAAAGGGCTTTGGCATGATTTTGTAGTACCAGAACGGCGTGCCCAGGAGCATGACCCTATAAATGTGGGAACAGTGGTAATTAGGTTTTTTATGGACGCCCTGATGGGGGCGCTTCCCTCATTTCGGGAAGCACTCCTCATGTGGTCCATGGCCGTATCTATGCTAATACCGTTTACCCATTTTTTTGATATAGAGTTAAAAATATATAGCTTCTTTTTTGCTGTAGAGTAAACATGGCATATCTTGTTATTAAAGGTTTTTGATAGGAGGCTTTTTTGATAGAGCAATAAATGAACACCTACCTATGGGTGAATGAAGATATTGCCGATCGGGGCGCTTGGCTGGGGTGTGTGGACCCGATTTGATCCCACATATGATCCCGAATTTCAGGCCCAGGCCGTTTTGAGGGTGAAATCCGCCATGGAAGGGGCGAAAAGGGAGGGGAAGTGTTCCCTCAGGGATGATTCTAAGTACCTACTTTTTATCTACACTGGACCGCTTCAATATCTCTTTTTTTACTTTAGAGTGGCCTGCTTTTATCAAATTTTTAAAAGCATTTAAATGCGGGTTTCCTTAACGGCGCGATAAAAAATAGAATGACTACCCCATAGTAAAATTGGGCGTTGTCAGTATCTTACCTCCGGTGGCCCTGCCGGGGGCCAACCTTTTGCAAAAGGTTGCCAAACAGGTTTTTATTGTGACTGTAACGGACCAACGGTCCGTTACAGTCACACATTTGAGGTCCAGGAGTCCCGTATCTGGCCAATCGAGGCATGTTTCTGGGTCACTTTGACCATAGAATGCGGCGGCCCTGCCGGGAGCCCACCTTTTGCCAATTTTTATAAACGGGGATTGTCAAACAGGCCGAAGGAATGTTTCTTGGTCGCTTTAACCCCAGGAGGCGATGCGGCGAAAGCTTCGCCTCGGTTGGCCTTGCCGGGGGCCAACCTTTTACTGTAACGGTGACGGACCAAAGGTCCGCCACCGTTACAAATCTGGGGTCCAGGGGATTTATCTCCTGGCCGCCGAAGGCTCACTCTTTAAGCCCCCTTTAACCCTATAGGTCTCTTTTAGGCGCTGAATAGTTACCGTATCTATTTCATTGTTTTCGGTGGATCGAATCTTCGTTCCCTATTCCATGAGAAAAATCTTGACTGAAAATGAGTGCCCCCTTAATTTGGAGCCTGGTTTTGTTTGATTTTAATCAAAAATGCGCGGTTTTGTCTCTTTGGAGGGGTAATGAGAAACGGTGTGGCGCTTTGTATGGCTCTGTGTATGGCACTTATTTTTACCGGTTGTGGTCCCGGATCGCCATCTATGCCGGTGAGGTCGGGGGCTGCGGCCCTTCACCTAAAACCACCGAGGGAAGGGTTTGACCGATTGGTGATCTGCCGCCCCTGGAAGTTCGTTAGTGGCGGGGTTTACTCGGCCTTTCTCATTGACGGGATGCCGGCGGCGAATTTTAAGAGCGGACGGGCCTATTTTGATGTGGCCCCGGGAAAGCACCGTATTACGGTGAAGATAACGGATTACGACCGTACGGATTGGGGGAAGGGGTGTGTGGTGGATACCCGGGGGCGCGGTGAGACGATTCTTCGTTTCGATGCCGGACACGCCGCCTTGAATGTCGAAGCCTCGGGGTTTTCCCTGGAGGGGCTGACGGTCTATGCATCTGAGAATCCCATGGTTCAGACTCTCCACGAGACGGAGGCGGATCAGAGTGTGGCGATTCAGGAGAAGGCGCGGGTGGCAAAAGAGGCGGAAGAGATCTCGGTGTATAAGAAGCGTATCAAGGCCTATATGGATATCGAGGATTATGTGGGTCTGAAGGTGTATGTTAACGAGCATCCCCAGGCCTCTTACTATATCCCCGATTATCGGGTGCGCCTCCTCTTTATCGGTCCGGAGAATTTTCAGGTGGGGGATCTCATCAATTATAAGAAGCGCGCGGTGAGTGATGTGCTTCTCGTGGCGAAGATCAAGAGCGCCAAGACACCTTACAAGCAGTTTACCATGGATGAGATCGTGATGCTTCAGGAGTACGACATCGATGATACCCTTATCGCCGCCATGATTGAGGTGACCACCGAGATTGAAAAGGAGATGGCCCGAGATGAGAAACAGCAGGCTTTTTTAACCGCCCAACGCGACTTCGCGCAGACGGAGGCCCAAGGGGGCGTTGTCGGGACCCATACAACGGTGACCGGTGATATCGGGCGGCAACTGGGCCGGGAGGTGGGTAATCAGTTGATTAAGGGACTTTTGAACTCGGTGTTTTAAAAAAAGCCTCCGGCGGCAAGGTGAGCCACCTTGAAAGCGGGATGCAGATACGCTTCGCCCCTCGTGCCTCGGGGCAAATCGTACCTGCCTTTGGCTTTAGGTTCACCCTGGTTTATATTTTAAGAGCTGTTTGTCAAATCTTGCTTTATAAAATTATTTGATCACCTGTGATTCACAGCCATGGGTTTCCACATTTGAGGGCCATGTTCCTGCGCGGCATGAACAACGACGCACTAAAAAATCGTGCCAGAATGCGGCGTGCTTTATCAGTACGGCTTTATGCTGAGTATCTTAGATTTTTTGGGATATTAACGGTGGGACAACCCAAGCATGGATCCCCGATGATCGCTTATCACACGTGTGGCTTAGGGCCTGAGCAAAAATAAACGACAAAAAGCGATGCCTCCGGCGGCAAGGGTGACGAAGCCACTTAGGTAAAAACACCGTAAAGCCAAGATGCCGCGGTGATTTAATCCGAATCACCGCGGCTTTTTTATGAAATTTGTGTGTTTATTTTTTGCGGGAGCCTTTACTCGTCGTCTTTTCTGTTCCGAAAGGCTTCGGCAAGACCGCCCACGGAGGTCTCCCGATAGAGGGAGGGGAGGTCGTGGCCGGTTTTGCGCATGACGGTGACCACTTCATCGAAAGGAACGTGGTGGGTACCGTCGGAGGCCATGGAGTAGTCGGCGCAGGTAACGGCCCGAGTGGCGGCAAAGGCATTTCTCTCGATGCAGGGAATTTGTACGAGGCCATTTACGGGGTCGCAGGTGAGGCCGAGGTGGTGTTCGAGGCCCATTTCTGCGGCATATTCGATCTGGCGGATGGTTCCTCCGTAGATCTGGGTGGCGGCGGCGGCTGCCATGGCGCAGGCGGCGCCGATCTCTCCCTGGCAGCCCACCTCGGCTCCCGAGATGGAGGCGTTGTGTTTGATGAGATTGCCGATGAGTCCGGCCGTGGCCAGGGCGCGAAGAATCTCTTTGTTGGACACCTGGAGCTGGTTTTTCAGGTATTTCAGTACTCCGGGGATGACACCGCAGGAGCCGCAGGTGGGGGCGGTGACGATGGTGCCTCCGGCGGCGTTCTCTTCTGAGACGGCTAGGGCGTAGGATGAGATATGGCCGGAGCGCTTGAAGGCCTCCCCGCCCATGATGGCCCTTTTGTGTGACGATCCCGCCTTTCTGGCCAGTCCGAGGCCTCCGGGAAGTACCCCTTCCGTATCGATGCCTCGCTCGATGGCATCGGTCATCACCTGCCAGATGCCATCGAGAAAATCCCAGATCTCCGGCCCCTCACGCTCCTCCACGTAGGCCCAGTACGCCTGTCCTGTCTTTTCGCATCGTTTGATGATTTCGGCGAGGGTGTGCAAGGGGTAGATCTCTTTTTGTTTTTCGGTGGCCGCCGCATCCATCAGGGCGCCGCCGCCGACGCTGTAAACCTCCCAGGTATTTTCAGCCCTTCCTTCTGGGGAGAGGGCCTCAAAGCGCATGCCGTTGGGATGAAAGGGGAGCTGCACTCCCGGCTCCCAGAGGAGCTCCATTTTTTTTCCTTGGAAGGCCTCGTAGAGTGTCGTGTCGGTGAGGTGGCCCTTGCCCGTGGCGGCAAGGCTTCCGAAGAGGGTGATCTGGTATGCGGCTGCATGGGGGTACCGCTTTAAATAGCGCTCGGCGGCAAGTCGCGGTCCCATGGTGTGGCTGCTCGAGGGGCCGACTCCGACCCTGTATAGTTCGCGTATGGATTCCATGATGTCCCTTCGTGGCGTCCCTTGGGTTGGGATGGCTTTTTTTAAAAAAAAGTGGGCAGTCGAGGCGTAAGGATCTGGTACGAGGTGAAATGGTCGATGAACAGAGTTGTTTAGGAGAGGATAGATCTATATTGTGTGCGTATTTTGATAAAAAATCAACTCTGCTCTTTAGGGAGGGGCGGTTCGTGGGTCTATAGTGGATCGGGCAAAATTTGGATCAAACAAAAAAAAGGCCCCTTCTCTTAAAAAGAGAGGGGGCCTTCTAATATTTTTAAAAGAGTATCAGCCCAAGGGCCGATGCTGCTTTAAAATATCTACTGAACGGTGACGTTGACAGCTGCGGGACCTTTCTGGCCCTGCTCGATGTCGAAAGACACACGATCGCCTTCCTGGAGGGTTTTGAACCCAGTAGCGTTGATACCTGAGTGATGTACGAATACATCGGGTCCATTTTCCTGCTCAATAAATCCAAAACCTTTTGATTCGTTAAACCATTTTACGATACCAGTAGTCATAGTGACATTTCCTTGAAAAATTTATTATTGTTTTATTCTTTGTTCGATACTTTAAGGTCTTGCCACTTCGAAAGTGGATATTCCTTTAATAACGAAACGTTAGTATCTCCAGTGAGACACTTGGGGTACATAGTCTATGAAATGTAGGGGAGGGTCAAGGCTTATTTTATTTTTATTGCAATGGGATCTTTTGGGGCCTAAACGGGGATGATTTTAAATCGAGAGAGGGGGGCTTTCGGGTGAGACGGGGGAGGGCGGCATAAAAAAAAGCCCCCCGGATAAAATCCGAAGGGCCTTTTTTAATATATCTAAGCTACGGTTACGTTGACAGCAGAAGGACCTTTCTGGCCCTGCTCGATGTCAAATGTAACGCGAGCGCCTTCTTCAAGGGATTTGAAACCAGTGGCATTGATGCCTGAGTGGTGTACAAATACGTCGGGTCCATTTTCCTGCTCGATGAAACCAAAACCTTTAGAGTCGTTAAACCATTTTACGATACCGTTCGCCATTGTGACTTTTCCTTGCTTAAAAATTGATAAATTTACTGTTCGATAATCAGGCTTTGCCACTTTGGTAAATGGTATCCTTTATAACGAAACAATGTGGCCTCAGGCTGAGGCTTCGTAGATACTCTAAGATTTACGGGAAAAGGTCAAGCCTTTTTTTGCAGGACCCCTAAAAATTATGAAAGGGGGGTAAAAAGAGGCGGAATAGCCGAGAGACAAAGGGCTCTTCGTTGTTGACGAGGTAGGTATATATAGAGGAGAAGCGGTAAATATATACGAAAAAAAGGGAGGGGGATGGATTTTTCTCTGGGAGGTGGGTAAATAAGGTACATCGCCCATGGGCGATGTACCTTAAATATAGCTATACTACAGTTACATTCACTGCAGCGGGACCTTTCTGGCCCTGCTCAATGTCAAATGTAACTCGCGCGCCTTCTTCGAGAGACTTGAACCCAGTGCTGTTGATGCCTGAGTGATGTACAAATACGTCGGGTCCATTTTCCTGTTCAATAAAACCAAAACCTTTAGAGTCGTTGAACCATTTTACGATGCCGTTAGCCATAGTGACTTTTTCCTTGCTTAAAGTAATTTTTAATATTTGTTCGATTATTCAAAACATGTTCACTATACTTCGGAAGTGAATATTCCTCAAATACCGAAACAGATAAAAAGTCTCAAATGAGACAAGATGGATTCTCCATGATCCCATGATAAAGGTCAAGGCCTTTTTTGATTTTTTTTATAATTATAGATAGATTAGGTCCGATATGGCCACCGTCCCGGTGGGGGAGAGATGGCGCAGGATGGCCGATAATATAGGGCGATGTTTACTTATCTTTTTTATTTTAAATGCTTATCTTTCTTGTGGCGAATACGGGACGTATGGGCACGCCTGGGGTGATATGGTCTGATATCTGTAAAGGCGATATATCCCAGGAAGGGGATGTAAATGCCTAATCTATGAAAAAAGGGGGGCTTGATTGCCGGGATGAAATTGGGGTACGTAGAGGGCTATGTATCACATATCACTGATGTGAGCCCCCTAATTTTATACTTATCGTCAATATTTAAAGGGAGGCGCCATCTTTTTCTCATGGATAATAAAAAGACCCACACGATATCTCTTTTTGGAGGCATAATGAATTTAACGACACCGGCACTTCTGTTTCCCGCCATCTCTCTTCTTTTTCTGGCATATACGAATCGGTTTCTGGTTCTGGCTCAGCTGATACGCCAGCTCCATGACCGAGAAGAGGGGCGGGTGCGGGATATGGTTCATCGTCAGATCGATAATCTCAAGAGGCGCATCGCCCTGATTCGCTGGATGCAGGGGCTGGGGGTCATGGCCTTTATTCTCTGTGCCACCGCCATGTTCTTTCTTTTTATAAAGATGGATACGGTGGCGAAGATAAGTTTCGGCTTGAGCCTCCTGCTTCTTGTCCTCTCCTTGGTCGTCTCCCTCGTGGAAATTGCCATCAGTACCCAGGCTATTCAGATTGAGCTGGAAGACCTGGCTGCAAATCATGGGGCGGCAGATGGAGGAAGGGGAGACGGCGATGATGGACGATGAGGGAAAAGGGCTGTTTACATCCTTTAAATGATTGGGTAATATTTATTATTAATAACGGTCAATCCACACCAAGGAGGTGACTATGTTCTGCAGTGCATCAAAATTGGATGCGAGAAAGATCGACGCCATCAAAAAACTGGAGCATGAGCTCGGCAGGCCCCTTGTGGCCTACTCCTGTTCGACCCCGGCCATGGGGGCTCTCAGCGAAGATGAACTCTTAAAAATTAAGGCCCTTGAGGCGGAGCTCTCTCTGACCCTGGTCGCCTTTGAGTGAGTTTTTTCAAGGGGACCCTTTTCAAAAAAGAGCGTTTTATAAAAAAAAAGCACCTCATTGTCTCTTGCGTGGGGTGTTTTTTGTGGGGTGTTTTACACGGGGGAAGGGTCACGGCATTTTTCGCATTCGCCCCCGTGAGACCCTGGCCTTACCGAGCCTGTCGATTGAATCCCTTGTGGTGGATACGGTCCGCTGCATGTCGAATATTTATAATATGGTGACCGCAATATATTAATGGTGCAAGGGCCAAAAGGGCCGTTTGTACTATTAAATCGGCATGTCCTACCTTTCGGTTTTTTATGGGGATGGTGCCGCCGCGCCTCCCTCCTTGACTTCATTTGTCTTTTTCCGGTACCCTTGCCCCCTTTTGTTTCCATTTAGGCCCATGTGTACAAAATTTTAATTTTATAAAAAAATGTTAAATATGACCCCTTGCGACCACACCTCCACTGTTGTTCCCCGATTTCGAAGCCGAAAAGCCGAAGTCAAGGCCATCGCCCTATTGGCCTTTCCCATTTTCTTGTCTCAACTCTCCATTACGGCGGCTGGATTTATTGATACCATGATGGCCGGGCACTATAGCAGCAATGCCTTGGCAGGCGCTGCGGTAGGCTCGAGTTTATGCTTTCCCTTTATTATCGCTTTAAATGGGGTGATGATGGCGGTGACCCCCATCACTGCCCAGCTCTGTGGGGCGGGGATGGAAGAGAGGGCCGGTCGGGTGGTTCGTCAGGCATTGTGGCTGGCCCTTTTCCTGTCGGTCCTTCTCTTTGTGGGTATTCGTCATGTGGACCCGCTCCTGGGATGGATGAAGGCCACCGAGGAGGTGATCCCTATTGTTAAGGGGTATCTTGAGGGGATCTCTTTTGGTTTTCCGGCCATTGTCTGCTATTTTGTGCTGAAATCCTATACCGAAGGGATTGGGAAGACGCGGCCTCAGATGGTCATATCCCTTGCCACGATCCCTTTTAATTATATAGCCAATGATACTTTAATCTACGGACGCTGGGGGATGCCCGCCATGGGGGGGGCCGGATGCGGTTGGGCCAGTGGTCTCACCTTCTGGTTCTTTTTTCTTGCCATGCTCTGTTACGCTATCATGAGCCCCGACTGCCGGAGAGGGCGTCTGTTTTCAGGTCTCGACTTTCCCTCGGCTTCGGGGGTGTGGGAGGTCTTGAAGTTGGGACTGCCTATTGGGGGGACCATTTTTATGGAGTGCAGTATTTTTGCATGTATCACCCTCTTTTTAGGGGTCTTGGGACCTGTGGTAGTGGGGGGGCATCAGATCGCCTTGAACTATTCGGGCCTGGTCTTCTCCCTTCCTTTGAGTATTGGTATGGCCCTGACCATACGGGCCGGTCACGCTATCGGGGCTCAAGACCCTGAAGGGGCACGGTTTTCCTGTATGACTGGATGCCTCATGGCTATGATCGCCTCATGCTTTACCTTAAGCTTTACCCTCTTTTTTGCCTCGACCATTGTCGGGGTCTACACCACGGACCCTGAATTGACGAAGGTGGCAGTGGGGCTCCTCACCTTTGGTGCTATGTATCAGTTTTCCGACTCCATCATGGCCACTTCCCAAGGGGCGTTGAGGGGGTATAAGGACGCCACGGTGACTTTTTTTCTTACCTTCACCGCATACTGGGTCATCACCCTTCCCTTGGGTTACACCTTATCCATGACGAATTATCTTGTCCCGGCGATGGGAGCCCGAGGGTTTTGGCTCAGTCTCATCGCAGGGCTTACCATCTCTGGAATTTTTCTTGGAATACGCCTCTATACGGTCAGTGGCCGTGCCGTGCGAGAGGGGATCAACCACAGGGGCGATGATGAAGAGATGCCGATCTCCCGGGCCGCTTAGGGGGAGGCCATGGTCATTATTTTGAGGTAAGGATGTGGCTCACGTGAAATGATATCGTTCCCTCTTTATTCTCAGCCATCATCTATTATTATAGATCGGGGGCATCACTATGAATGGTGATGCCCCCTTTTTTTTGACAGAACGAGAAAGAGGCGTCTTCTGTGAAAAAGACCGGCCGAATTCTTGATTTTTTATTAAGGCGCTTCTTACCGTCATGCGGTAAAAGGGGAGGGCTTAATTTTATGTCACTATTTAGCTTACGCTTCGCGTGACCCTTCCTGGGGCCCCACTTTTGCCAATTTTATGAGCGGGGTTTTTCAAACAGCTATTAACATGTAAGCCAGGATAAACCGAAAGGCAGATGCGATGCCGAGGCACGAGGGGCGGAAGAGCATTCGCTGGTCGGCTTTCCAGGTGTTTTTTGCCTAAGCGGCTTCGCCACCCGTGCCACCGGAGTCATTTTCCTTACAACTGAATAGTGACCATTTTATTTTATGAAAAGCATGGGGGACAGGGGAGAACGCTTTTAACTCGTCTAAATTTTCGGTGTTTTGTCTTTGACTGCTGGTATCCTGGCAGTTGGTGTGATAATTTCGGCTTTTGTGGTGGACATGTTTAATTGGGGTCTGCAAGGGTGTGTGGACACAAATAGAAAAAAATATGTTTGATTCTCTAGGGGTAATTTCACCATGTTGGTTTTTAACTGCACCAAGGCGTTTGCTACGTTTATTGACGATTCGACGGAGTCTGTGATGGGGACTCCACCCACTCAAAAGATCGCTGAAGATCCTATTTTTCAAGGCAGCACCTCCATGCAATGGGTGGTGCATATGGTGAGAAAACAGAGAAAGTACTGCGTCATTGCCATGCATGTGGAGAGTCGGTATGCCATTGTCATGATGGACGTAAAGAGAGGTGACTTTGCCGGGTTTGTGGATACCTTTTGTCACCGCTTGATCAATGAGATGCATTTTCTCTGTCTGGAGCAGGGGGTGGTGGCGGAGGAGCAGGCCGCCCTTGTGGCCGAAAATTTTGTGGACAAGCACTCGGATGTGCAGATCTACCAGCGCAGTGATCGGAGTGTTCAGGCACATATCACCGATGTGGCAAACTCCCTGGAGTATGAGATAGAGACCATGGGTCGCCTTCCCAAGGGGGCCGATGAGTCCTTCGATTTTGGTCAACACGTCAACTCCTTACTGCGCAAGACCAAGGATGTCGCCGATTATTTTTACCCCTTCGAGGTGATGCAAAGTATTTGGTTTTCCGAGGTGTGTGCCGAGATCGTGGATCCGGAGTCTTTGGATGGGGCCGCTTTCCGAAGCGATCTTCCAGAGAATGTGATCGTTTTGAGTGAGTATCGAAAGGCACACAAGGGGCGTTAACCTTAGTTTTCCCACTTCCGTTGAGTGATTTCGTCCATTTTGAACAAAAAAAGGCCCCAGTATATGATACTGGGGCCTTTAAAAATCTTTTTGGTGCCGAAGGGGAGACTCGAACTCCCACGAGGTTTCCCTCACTAGTCCCTGAAACTAGCGCGTCTACCAATTCCACCACTTCGGCATTTCGTGAAGAAACTTATAGCAGCGCTTCGCCCGTCAATCAAGCCTTTTCCTGTTTTTGAGGGCATTTTTTTTATCGCGGTCGTTCTCGGGTATCGGTGAAGAGGAACCGGCGTTTTTTTAGCCACCCTTGCGATAACCAAACCCTTTCGTTCAGGGTAGACGAGGCCGAAATTATAGTGCGGCTCACTCAAAATAACCGTTTGGCCTTGGTCATTGTTTCGGCTATTCTGACCGGAAAGAAAAATAAACGTTTGAACACACGTGGACAGAAAATCTGGCGAAGGCGGTAAATTTGGGCTGTGGATAAGAGTGTCCCGGGGCGCTTCTGAATATAAAAGGGCATAAAAAAAGGCGCTGTGCAAATTATACACAGCGCCTTATAGACTCTTTTTTGGTGCCGAAGGGGAGACTCGAACTCCCACGAGGTTTCCCTCACTAGTCCCTGAAACTAGCGCGTCTACCAATTCCACCACTTCGGCAATTTGTAAAAGCGTTATAGCAGCGCCTTTCGGGTTGATCAAGCCTTTTCTTTAAAAAAGAGTGCGGAAAAAAGGAAGTGGGAAAAACATTGATTTTCATCTCAAAAAATTTTATAAATTCTCTTTTATATGCAGTCAAGTTAATAATGGAGATGTGCTGAAATATCATGGAATTATACGAAGGTTTTGAGGGAATCGAGTATCCCTTTCATAATAGTGTGGTTACCATCGGTAATTTTGACGGAGTCCACAAGGGGCATCAGATGCTTCTCGGGGCCGCCGTCGAAAAAGCCGCGCAGATCGGTGGCCGAAGTGTGGCTGTGACCTTTTCTCCCCATCCCCGTCAGGTTCTCTGCAATGGCGATCAGCCTCCGTTGATCACCATACACGAGCAGAAGGTGGAACTTATTAAGGCGTGTGGCGTGGATGTGTTGGTGACGGTTCCCTTTACACGAGAGTTTGCCGCCATCAATGCGCGGGATTTTGTCACCGATCTTCTCATCGCCAAACTCGGCATGAAGGCCATCATCGTCGGAAACGACTACTATTTCGGATGCAAACGTGAAGGGGATATTGCCCTTATGAAACGTTTTGGCGAGGAGATGGACTTTGATGTGGTGATCCCGAATTGGGTGAGTCTTATGGATAAGCGCATCAGCAGCACCCGCATTCGGGAGATTATCAGCCGGGGTGAAGTGCACCGGGCCCCTGAGCTTCTCGGTCGTTTCTACCAGGTGAGGGGAAAGGTGGTCTCCGGCAGGGATCGGGGCGGCAAACTCCTCGGATTTCCCACCGCCAATATTAACTTGAATGATGAACTCTGTCCCGCCTCGGGCGTCTATGCCGTCACCATCTCCTGCAGCCTCGGGCAATTCGATGGCGTGGCCAATATCGGTTACAGCCCCACCTTTGATGACCACATCTTTACCGTGGAGGTTCATATCCTCGATTTTGAAGGGGATATCTACGGAGAGAGTATAAAGGTCAATATGATCCGTAAGCTTCGGGACGAAAAGAAATTTTCCGGCATCGCCGAACTCTCCCAGCAGATCGAGACCGACATCCAGGATACCCGTGAGCTCTTCAAGGTGCTCGAAAAATTGTGATATAAAAACGGACACGCATAGATAAATACCCCCTTTTCTGTCGCCTTAAGGGGAGATATGAAAAAAAAACCGGCCCCTTCATCGAGGGGCCGGTTTTTTTGTTATCGCTCACAATTAAAGCGAACGATTCAGCCCTTGAACAACGGCCTTCTATGGCCAAGAGGATCAAAAAAAGGCCTCGGTTGGCCCTGCTGGGGGCCAAGCTTTTGCCTTATTTTATCAAGGACTGGGGTTGCCAAATAAATTTTTACTGTGACTATGACGGACCTTTGACCCGTCATGGGCATAAACCTGGGGTTCAGGGTGGCAAAGTCGCTCAGGGAAAAAATTTTATAGCTGGGGCTGTCGATTTAATCGGAAAAACGCCTATTTTAGCCCTTTGCACCCCAATATATTGTACAAATATTTGACATGCAGTGGATCGTACCCGCCACGATGGATTCGGGCCCTGGCAAAAAACAGATAAACAGATTTCATAAGAATACCGCTGCGCTTTCGAGGTGGCTCACCTCGCCGCCAGCGGCCCTGCCGGGGGCCAACCTTTTACAAAAGCTTGCCAAACAGATCTTTACAGTGCCCCTGAAGGGCCTTTGGCCCGTCAAGGGCACAAACCTGGGGTCCAGGGGATTTATCTCCTGGCCGCCGGAGGCCCTTTTTCTGCTCACTTTAACCATAGACGGCCCATTTTTTAGAAGAGGGACATCTGAATCGGTCCTTTTGTCTCCTCTTTTTGAGGGGCCGGTCTCCGGCGCTGGGTCTCCTTTAAAAAGGCATGGATCTGTGCGAGGTAGGGTGAGGGGGCGCAAGGCACGGGAACGCCGAAGCGCAGGCGTTTGGCGGTGTGGGTGAGGATGAGTCTCTCTTTGGCGCGCGTCATGGCTACGTAGAAGAGACGACGCTCCTCCTCTGGGTCCGATGGCTCTTTGCCCATGGGTTCAAAGGGGAGAAGGCCCGTTTCGCATCCGGAGATAAAGACCACGGGGAACTCCAGCCCTTTGGAGGCGTGAAGGGTGAGGATATTGACCCTCTCGACGGCATGGGAGAGGGTATCCTGACCCCGACTTAGGGCAATTTCGGCAAGGAACCGGGCGGTGGTGCCTACGGGACCAAAAGCCTCTGCCCGGTGGATGAGGTCTGTGACGGCATCCTCAAAGGCTGCATCGGTCTCTCGGCTTTGGCCCATATCGGGGAGTGCACCGAGGAGGTAATGGATATGGTCACGGGCGGTGTCTCCACGAATCCCCTGGGTCAGAGCCAAAAGGGTCTGAAGTAGGGTCTGCATCGCTTTATGGTTGCCGCACCACGACTCGGGAAGACGGGTGGGGTCGGCGATGAGATCCTTTGGCTGGAGAACGTCACCCTCATCGCTCCTCGGTGGGGAGAGGGGAAACGACGGGGCGGTTTTGGTGAAGAGGGGGGCGGCCTCCTCTAAGTCCAGAAGGCTTCCGCACCCTAAAAGGAGCCGTAAGGCGGCGAGAAATCGGCGCATGAGCGGATGGTCGAAGGGGCCGGTTTTGGCGGTGAGTGCACAGGGGATACCCGCGCCGGTGAGACGTGTGGCGATCTCTACCCCCTGGCTGTGGGTGCGGCTGAGGATGGCGATATCGCCGAAGCTGTAGTCGGCGGTCTCTCCTTTTATCGTGCCAAAGTCCATGGAGTGAAAGCCCAGCCCTCCCACCAGGGTTTCGATCTGTTTGCCGATAGTTACCGCCTCCTCCTCTGCACTTGCGCAGGCGGTGATGGTGATATGCTCGACGCCGTCGATATCGGAGACGACTCGTCCCGGGTCCCCCAGAAGGGAGCCCGAGGCTGCGAGGATGGTTTTGCTGGACCGGTAGTTCTGGGTGAGGGTGATATGGGTGGCGTCGGGATACTCTTGGGCGAAGCGATGGAAGTAAGCGGAGGAGGAGCCCCTGAAACCGTAGATGGCCTGATTTGGATCGCCGATGGCACATATGGCCTGGCCAGGGGGGGCGAGAAGCTGGATGAGACGATACTGGGCGTGGTTGAGATCCTGGTACTCGTCGATAAAGATGTGGGTAAATCGTTGTCTTACCTCGGTATAAAAATCGGTATCATGCTCTAAGGTATCCACAAGATGAAGGAGGATCCCTTCAAAATCCATGAGGCCGTTTTCGCTTAAGAGCGTCTCATAGGCCCCGTAACAGCGGCGGAAGAGGGTGGACCCATCGCCTTCAAGGGGGAGGTGCTCGCTACATGGTGTGAGGAGTTGCTGCTTGGCCGCCTCGATGAAGCGGGCCAGGGTCCCTACGCGCATCTTTTTTTGATCATCTGGGCCGAGGGAGAGGGTAATGGCCTCCTTCATCAGCCGTTTGCGTGCCGCGTCATCGACCATGGCAAGGCTTTGGTTCTTTTTCTTGCTGAGAAGCTCTAGGGCCAGGGCGTGGAAGGTGCAGGCTTTGGGAGGGCTCTCCTCCATGAGTTCACCCAGACGCTCGGCCATTTCGCCTGCGGCTCGGTGGGTGAAGGTAATGGCAAGGATTGAGGAGGCGGCCACGCCCTCTTTAATAAGGTGGGCGATGCGCCGGGTCAGGGTGTGGGTCTTTCCTGTGCCAGGTCCTGCCACGATGAGAAGGGGACCGGACGGTGCGAGTATCGCCTCCCTCTGCTGGGTGTTAAGGCCTTTGACGAGGGGAGGCTCTTCTATTTTTTTACTTTTTTTTAAAGGGGGGGGTGCCGGTTTTTTTATTTTTGGCAGCCCAGGCATCTGTTTGGGTACCGGAAAGAGAAGGGACTGGCCGGGGAGCTCGCTCTTATCCGCTTCGGAAAAGATCTTGACCACACCGTACTCTCCATCATAGCCCCCCTCACGGATGACCTCGGCCCGCCTCATCCGCATGATCGCCTCTCCCAGGAGGGGAACCCCGGCCGTATCGATCTCTGCTCTGGTGAGGTCTCTTAAGATGGTGAGCTCCGGCCCCAGTTTTTGGATGAGGGTGGAGAGCTGACCCTGGACTCTCTTGGATGCGGGACCCACGGAGAGGATCTCCGAGAGGATCTCCTGGAGAGGGATCATGCTTTCAAAGCCGGGGTAGTGGGGGCTGAGGGTATCGGCCGCCTCTTGAGAGCGGTCGGCAAGTTCCAGGACCCGGTGCAAGACCCCTAAAGTCAGGGGCTTACCGCAGACGGGACAGATATCTCCTAACTGAACCGAGGCTTCAGGCTCTAAGCAGATCCCGCATTTTCGGTGACCGTCCATATGGTATTTGCCCTCTTCGGGGAAAAACTCCAGGGTGCCTTTAAATCCGGGATTTCCCGGGGTTTTAAGGGCGTGAAATATTGCATCGTAGGAGCGTTCCGTATCGAAGAGATTGGCCTCACGTCCCAGTTTTGCCGGGGAGTGGGCGTCGGAGTTGGAGATAAGGGTAAGTCCGTCGAGCATGGAGACCCGCCGATTCATGGCCGGATCCGAGGAGAGTCCTGTCTCTCCCGCAAATATATGGGGGGTCAGATCTCCGAAGCAGGCGGTAATGGAGTCAAATCCCGATTTGGAACCAAAAAGAGAGAACCAGGGGGTCCATATATGGGCGGGAATCAGTACCCCTTTTTCGTCTGTGGTTAAGACGATCTCGAGAAGGTCCCGGGCGTCCAGGCCTAGGATAGGGCGGCCATCGGAGGCGATATTGCCCAGGGTTGCCAGTTTTTTATTAAAGGCCTTGGCCGCGGTGATGGTTGGGAAGAAGACGAGGTTGTGATTTTTACGGGTGGCACCATTTTTTTTGTAGATGCAGCTGATTTCACTGGAGAGCATGTAGTGCAGCTCTCCAGAAACAGAGGCGGGGAGATCTCCGGAGGCTGCCGAGATAAGGTCGGGCCTTAAGGTAAAGAGGCCGTCACCGCTTGGGATGAGTTTCTCCTCTATCTCGGCCATCCATGCGGGGTGGGTGAAATCCCCCGTACCGAGAAGGCCAATTCCCTTTAACAGGGCATGGCGGTAAAGGGTCTCTATGTCTAAGCTTCGAGAGGTTGCCCGGGAGTACTTGGAGTGAATATGAAGATCGGCGATAAATGGCATTAGGCCCCCTTATCGGTGTGTGAAGAGTTGGGGCATCATAGGTCGTCGATAGGATAAAGGTCCATAAAGAATGCAGTATTTTTTCTAAAAAAAAGGGGCCATGCTCTATACGCTTGATTTTTCCACAGATATATGAGAGATTTATACTCTCTCTATGGAGAGATGCAGTATTCCCATACGCCCCAAAGAGCCCCCAAAGAGGATAGTACCATGGCACGTATTCCCCGAATGGTCCGGACAGACTCGGGCCAGAGAACCGTTTACCATGTGGTCAGCCGAACTGCCTTGGACGGGCTCCCCTTTCAACATGGAGAAAAAGATGAGCTGGTTCGTGTGATTCAGTTCTTCTCTAAGGTCTACGCCGCTGATGTGCTGGGGTATGCCATCATGGGGAATCATTTTCACCTCCTGGCGGAGATGAGCCCCGGTTCTACGCTCTCTGACGATGAGGTGCGGCGGCGGTTTTCCCTTTTGTACGGTACAGAGGCCGAA
>JABXKT010000050.1 GCA_013619155.1 Desulfobacteraceae bacterium | reverse complement strand
TTCTAAGGGCTTGGGATCTCCGTTTTGTCTGGAGGAGGGGGGGAGGGCTTAAGAGAGGGGGTGCCCGTTGGGCATAGCCCTAGGGCAATGTGACGAGGGCCTCTCCTTTTTCGATGGCGGCCATAAACCAGTTCAATCGATGGACTGGCCATGCTTCCTTCGAGAAATGGAGAGGATCTGTCGCTTTGGTATCACGATTGTCATCCCGGATTTAGGTCGGGACTAGCGTTTGCCGAAGGGAAATTGAATCACTTCAGCATCTGCTGATATGATGGATTCGGCATCGTTGACGGCCAGGTGCTCTTCAATTTCAGGCAGGTCGTCAAACTCTTCATCCTCCATATCATCGCTTCGGTCTTCGGCAGGGCAGATCACCTTTTCGAGACGCATGCGTTTGCCGCCCATGGTGAACTCATCCCCGTCGATGTAAGCACCTTTTAGGATCCAGGTTGCCGAGTGTACTGGCAGCTGCAAAAAGAGCAGCTTTACATGGAACCAGTCAGGCTTGTCGTCTTCCCAAATCTCCTCAATGCGAGCGAACGCCAAAGGGGTCTCTTCGTAATAGATCAGTACGATGTCTTTTTCAAACGTCATGCTACCTGACATGTCGCGCTCCTTGCTCATGACTGGGTGTTTCTTTAATGAGAAAAAGGATGTAGGCCTTTTTTCTGAATGTGCATTATGCATCTTTTTTGGTAAATTGGAAATCGAAAAGATCGCCCATTTTTTTCCGGTAGTCTCTTTCCGTGGAAATAGGGTTTATGTCTGGTAATTTCCACGGGTTTTGCTGTCCGTTGGTCAGTCTCCTTTCCGGGGAAAGAGGAGGGCTCTCATCCAACCAACCATGGAGTTCCCCTTGAGCTGATCCCGATCGATGATATCGAATTCCCGGGCTCGTTTACCAGGCTCGGCCAGCCACTGGCCCCGGGTACGAATCGTGGCCTCGGGGTCGAGGGTCTTGATGACACGAGCCGGATTCCCCACCGCAATGGAATTTTCCGGAATATTTGATGCCACCACCGCCCCGGCGCCGATGATACTGTTCTTGCCGATGTGTACCCCTTTACAAATGATGGCACTGTCTCCCACCCACACATTTTCGTCCAAGATGACGGGTTTGGTGATGCCGATGGGAAGGCTTCGGTCATAGATTCCATGCCAGTCCGAGTCCGTGATGTAGGCCCCACTGGCGATCATGCAGTTTTTTTTGATGGTGATCTCCGAGGCGGCAAGGATACGTACCCCCGGACAGATGAGGCAGTAGTCACCGATGGTGATCCCCTTGGCATCGGGCCGGTCCGACCATACGGTGAGTCGCAATTTTCGATCCGAGGTGGCGATGATGGTGGGGTGGGCACCGATGCGGATGGGGCCGCCGAAGAGCTCTATATGCCAGGGCTTCATATAGACGCCTCCGTGCCCCATTTCGTCTAACTGGGGCCGGATGTATCGCTGGGTATAGTATTTTTGCCCGAGGGTATAGAGTCGTTTTAGCCAGTAGGGTCTGTGGTCTCTTTTCACGTGATATGTCCTGGTGCGTGGGTGATCCATGAATATGGAGGCTGGGGAGGGCGCTCTACTCGAGGGCCTTGTGGTTGAGCCAGAAATGATGATGAAAGAGACGGCTGGCCGGCGTGAGATCAAAGAGGGCATCGGCGGCCATGAGGACCACGGCATTGGTCCATGAGAGCTTCTCTTCGGGCCAGATGACCCGATCGGGGAGGGTGTATCCACACCAGTAGGATCCATCGTCAAAGCGAGACTCCTTGATCCAGTCGAAGATGAGGTGGGCCTTATCATTTTCTCCCATGGCGTTTAAGGCCAGGATAAATTCGGCGGTCTCTGCCACCGTGATCCAGGGCTCATCGGCGACGCATCGGATGCCATGCCCCTCCACCACAAATTTTTTCCAGTATTTTTCCAGCCGTCTCCGGGCCTCGCTGCCGGTGAGCGCACCGGAGAGTATGGGGTAGAACCAGTCCATGGAGAATCGGGATTTCGTGATGTTGAAGCCGTGGGGCCTTGTGCGGATGGCCTCCTTGAGTCGGTGCATCCCTTTGAGCCAGACGGGCATAGGATGTCCCAGCTCGAAGGCGATGGCCAGGCCACATTTTAGGCTCATATAAATGGAGCTCGAACCGGTGAGAAGGGCCATGGGGTCCACGATATCATCGGGGCTGGTCGCCCAATGGATCTCTCCACCAGGGGCCTGAAGGGATAAGGCGAAGTCGAGGCCCCTCTTCACGGAAGACCAGTAGGTTTTCAGGAATTCCCGATCATCGGTGATGAGAAAATGGTGATAGATACCCACGGCCATATAGCTGCTCATATTGGTATCATGGGTTTGATCATCCGGGACCCCTTCCCGGTACGAGGCGAACCAGCTTCCGTTCTCCAGCTGTTGGGCGGCGAGCCAGGCAAAGGCGTGCCGGGCCTCCTGAATATGCCCTCCCACAGAGAGTCCCATGGCCGATTCCACATGGTCCCAGGGATCGGTTTTATCGCCCTCACTCCAGGGGATATCCCCCGTGGGGCGTTGGGTTCGGATGATGGAGTCGACCACCGATTGAAGATCTAAGGGGGGGGCTCCATCCTTCTCCCATCTCGTAAACGCCATGAACACTGCCTCATTTTTTTATTGGGTTTGCTTATGCGTCGGTGTGCCCATGGAATTGGGGGGCTCGAAGCGCGAAATGGTCGATTCGCTTGGTGAAATATGACGCCCATCTCTATCAGATGGGGGGGGGAGAATCAAGGGGCGGCTTGGCCATCTGGTTTGAAGTGGGTGGGTTACCGTTTTTATGGGGCCACTTTTTGAAGCTTGAATGATCGACCGTTCGCTTGGTATGATCGATACGTTTTTTGGTGTGTACAAAGGTAGAGAGATGGAATCCGTTTTCCAGGCGGGGAGGTCTTCGGCACGGAGTCGTGTTCGTTGCTGTGATACAAACGGCTCCGCCGGCGCCATCGGGATGACGATCGTATAAATTGAATAATAATTCATTTTATGGTGGGGTGTCATTTATGATGCACAGAGAGGCATGTATGAGTCGAAAAATTAGAAAAGCGGCGGTGATCGGGTCCGGAATTATGGGGGGGGGCATTGCCGCCCTCATGGCCGCTGCGGGTGTCACGGTCCTCCTCATGGATATGGTTCCTGCGGACCTTAAAGACGATGAGAAAAACGACCCTCGGGCGCGCAACCGTATTGTCACCCGTGGCCTCGATCAGACCCTGGCCGCCACTCCCTCACTTTTCATGACCAAGAGAGATGCGGCTCGTATCGAGACGGGCAACCTCTCCGATGATTTTCATAAATTGGCGGAGTGTGACTGGATCTGTGAAGTGGTGGTGGAGGACCTAAGGGTTAAAAAGGATCTCCTGGCTCGTATCGATGGGGTGAGAAAGAGCGACGCCATTGTCAGCTCCAACACCTCGGGTATTCCCCTGGCTCAGATCTCTTCAGGCCTCTCCGACGGCTTGAAGGCCCATTTCCTGGGGACCCATTTTTTTAACCCGGTTCGTTATATGCATCTTTTAGAGCTCATCCCCGGAGCGGAGACCCTGCCCGAGGTTCTGGAATTCATGGCCCACTTCGGGGAGGTGCGCCTGGGCAAGGGGATCGTCTGGGCCAAGGATACCCCCAATTTTATCGGTAACCGTATCGGTATTCAGGGGATCGGTCGAGTCCTGCAGGAGGTGGTGGCTGCCGATCTCACCTTCGCCGAGGCCGACGCCCTCCTGGGACCTGTCATGGGGCGTCCCCGCACCGCCATCTTCGGCACGGCGGATCTGGTGGGTCTGGATACCCTGGCGCACGTGGCCAAAAACTCCTATACCCTCTGCCCCGATGATGAGATGCGGGATACGGTGGTGATGCCCGATTTTGTGGGGACCATGCTGGCCGAGAATAAGCGGGGCAATAAGAGTGGGGAGGGGTTTTACAAACGGGGGGTCGATGCCGGCGGGAAGCGATTCAAGAGGCAGCTCGATCTCTCCACTGGTGCGTATGTCGACATCGAGATGGTCTCCTTTCCCTGCGTGGATGCCGCCAGGAAGAGGGGCTCCCTCGCCGAGAAGATGCGGGCCATCGTCTACGGCGAGGATCGGGGGGCCCGATTTGTCTGGGCATGCACGGCCAATGCCCTTAGTTATGCTGCGAACCGTATTCCTGAGATAGCCGACTCCCTTGTGGCCATCGACGATGCCATGAAGTGGGGGTACGGATGGGATGCGGGTCCCTTCGAGACCTGGGATATTCTGGGTGTGCGGCGGGTCGTCGAGAGGATGGACGCCGAAGGGCTGCCCGTCTCTCCCAAGGTAAGGGCCATGCTGGATAAGGGCGTGGAGAGTTTCTATCGTGTGGAAAAGGGGAGGCGCCAGTACTACGCCTTTGAAAGGGCCGCCTACGTGGAGGTACCCTTGAGTCCTTCGGCCCTCTGCCTGGCCTCGGCCAAGGCGGATGGTAAGACGGCCCTCTCCTGCCCGTCGGCCTCCCTGGTGGACATCGGGGATGGCGTTTACTGCCTCGAGTTTACCACCAAGATGAATGCCCTTAACGGCGAAATCGTCGATTTCATGGGGGCGTCCCTCGATTATGTGGATGTCCACGGGACGGGCCTCGTCATCGGCAACCAGGCCGGTGGCATGCCCGGTGCATTCTCGGCCGGTGCCGATCTCTCCTACCTCCTGGCCCAGGTGAAAAAGGGGGGCTTTGAAGAGATCGAGGCCTTCCTGGAAAAAGGCCAGATGAGCATGCTTCGGGGCCTCTACGCCCCTTTTCCCGTGGTGGCGGCCCCGTATGGCATGACCCTCGGCGGTGGATGTGAGGTATGCCTGGCCGCCGATAAGATCGTGGCCCATGCCGAACTCTATATGGGGCTGGTGGAGATGGGGGTGGGCCTTCTTCCCGCTGGAGGGGGGTGCCTCAACCTCTGGAAGAAGTATATCCAAGCCCTTCCCGCAGGGACCCTCAAGGAGACCGATCTTGCCAAGCTCTTTGTCCCCACCTTCATGCAGATCGCCATGGCGGTTGTCTCCACGAGTGCCATGAGTGCCGTGGCCAGTGGCCATCTCTCCGCCAGTAGGGATCGTATCGTGATGAATCGTGATCTTCTCATCGGTGAGGCGAAGCGAGAGGTGGTGCGGATGGTGGCCGACGGCTACGCCCCCCCTGTGAAGCGACGCATTCGCGTCATCGGGCGTGAGGGGTGTGGCATGGTGAATACGCAGATCTTTAATCTCTTGAATGGGGGCTTTCTCAGCGAATATGATGCCTTTTTGGCACGGCGAATCGCCTTTGTTATCTCCGGCGGGGACGTGCGGTCGGGCACCGAGGTGAGGGAGGAGACCATTCTTGCCTTAGAGCGTCGCGCCTTTATCGACCTGCTTAAGGAGGAGAAGACCATTGCCCGTATCACCCATATGCTGAAGACCGGTAAGCCGCTTCGCAACTAATGCATGTTCGGACGCGGCCCCTTGTTGACGATGTGATTTTATCTTCTCGGAAATGGGGAGATAGGCGCTCCTTCCGGTCGCTGCTGTGGACCGGAAGTGGGCGAAATATGAAAGGGAGAGACCATGAGAGATGCATATATTGTTCAGTCAGTGAGGATTCCTGGTTGCAAGAATACGCGAGGGCAGTACCGGGAGACCCGTCCCGAGGATCTTCTTGCCTTTATCATGAAGGCGTGTGTGGAGAGAGTCGGGCTCGACCCGGAAGAGATCGATGATGTGATGTGCGGTTGCGCCTTTCCCGAAGGGGAGCAGGGCCTCAACATCGCCCGTATTGCATCCCAGATGGCGGGGTTTCCCGACTCCGTGAGTGGGGCCACCATCAACCGTTTCTGTGCCTCGGGCTTGGAGGCCATCGCCATGTCGGCCCTTCGTATTCAGGCCGGATGGGCCGATGTGACCCTGGGGGCGGGGCTTGAGTCCATGACCTACGTGCCCATGGGGGGATACGCCCCCCGCCCCCACCCCGAATTTTCTCTGGAACGGCCCGAGACCTATATCGCCATGGGATTGACCGCAGAGAATGTGGCCGAGCGTTATGGTATCAGCCGCGAGGCGTGTGATGCCTTTGCCGTGCGCTCTGTGGCGAAAGCCCAGCGCGCCCAGGAGGCGGGGTATTTTACCGAGATCGTGCCCATGCTCGCCTACCGCTTTGTGGAAGGGGCCGATGGGATTTTTACCAAAGAGTCCTTTCTCGTGGAGAAGGATGAGGGGGTACGGGCAGGGACCACGGTGGCAGGGATTGCCCATCTGAACTCCCCCTTTAAGGCGGGAGGGGTCGTCACCGCCGCCAACTCATCCCAGACCACCGACGGGGCTGCCGCCACCCTCATGGCCAGCAAGGAGACGTGCCAGCGTCTGGGACTTAAGCCCTTGGCCCGGCTGGTCACCTATGCCGTCTCCGGATGCAAACCCGATGAGATGGGAGTCGGTCCCACATATGCCATCCCCAAGGCGCTTCAAAAAGCGGGGCTGACTGTGGAAGATATCGATGTGATTGAGTTGAACGAAGCCTTTGCCTCCCAGGCACTCCACTGTATCGAGGTGCTGGGTCTCGATGAGTCGAAGGTGAATCTCACCGGTGGTGCCATCGCCTTAGGGCACCCCCTGGGATGCACCGGTGCCAAGCTCACCGCCACGCTCATCGCCAACCTCTGGCGCACCGGTGGGCGTTACGGTATCGTCTCCATGTGTATCGGTGGCGGTATGGGGGCATGTGCCATCTTTGAACGTGTGGATAGCGTCTGAGATGAGGGAGGCTGATGGCCAAGGAGAGGGTCTGTGCTGTGTGAATGACCCTTTCCTTGGAAATACTCTCTTGTCAAATAATCAGTAAAGATGGTAGGCATGTGGTCGGTGGGTTATGCTGAATAACACCTCTCAATGAGGATCTGTTTTATGATGGAGACTGAGTTTACCGGGGAACGACTGATTCCAGAGAAGTCATCGGCAAAGATGAATGCTGAGCACCTTGCGCGGTACCACTTCGCGGGTACCTTTGTGGCGGGTAAACGCGTCTTGGATATCGCCTGTGGCGTGGGGTATGGGTCGGAACTCTTGGCCCAGTATGGGGCGCGGCATATCGATGGGGTGGATATCAGCGGAGAGGCGGTGCGATACGCACGCTCTCGGCAGGCCTCTGAGCGGGTGGCGTTTACTCAGTCCGATATGACCCGGTATGAGAGCGATGAACCCTATGATGTGATTGTCTCGTTTGAGACCCTTGAGCATATTCCCGACTATGGGGATGCCTTAAAAAATCTGAAGGGGCTCCTTAAGAAGGGGGGGCTTTTGATTGTCTCCTCTCCCAACCGTATCATTACCAGCCCCAAGTGTGCCTCTCTTCACGACCAGCCTAAAAATCAGTTTCATACCCAGGAATTTACCGTGGACGAGTTGTCCCAGTGTCTCTCGGATGCCGGATTCTGCGTTAATGGGACCCTCTACGGCCAGAAACATCAACCCTATTTTAAATCCAGATTGCTGAAGAATATCTACCGGGAGATTTTTAAGCCGGGGCAGAGATTACCGGCCACGGTTCTCGTCTCTCCCAAGAACCGGGTTCCCCGTTATTTTATTCTCCTTGCATCCTAGGTTTTTTTTACATCGATTCTTTATAATCATATTTTCCAGCATCTTCAGGATATCCCGCCAGCTGATTATCCCCACTGGACGCCCGGTCTCATCCACAATGGGGATACAGGTGATGGGCTCTGTGTTGAAGAGGCGGATGGCCTCATAGACAGGGGCATTTTCCCTTAAGGTGATGGGATTGCGTGTCATGTGCTGGTGCACCCGTTTGTTGAGAGTGGCCCGGTCCGCGTGGGTCTCTGCGCTGCTTTCCAGGGTGGGGGACAGGGCTTTGAGGAGGTCCCGGTCTGAGAGGATGCCGAATAACCGTCCATGTTCCACCACGAGGAGATGGTGAAATTTTAGATTTTCAAAAATTTCACGAACCACGTACAGCGTATCGTCCAAGGCCACGGTGACGATCTCCTTGGACATGATTTCCTGGACTCTCATGGCGTATCCTTGTCCTTTAAAGGTTCTTTCAACGTTTTCGTTCTTAAGGGGCCGTCTCTACCAAAATACCGAAGCGATGTTTTGACGGGGTCTGTGCGCCAAAAAGAGCCGCCGGAGACGTCGATGCTTTGAAAAGCCTGCCTCTGGCGCTTTTTTCTAATTTTTTTTTGATGACAGACATACGTTTGCTGTAAGCAATTTTTTGTAGTCAATGTGACGGGACTTTGGCCCGTCACATTGACGAACCCGGAGGCCATTTTTTGGTCACCTTGACCATCGACGGCATTTGTTAAAGCGGAATCATCCCTTTTTTATTTATCGTATATCGGGGGCTTTCCCTCTGTCAATATGGGGAGGCCTCGCAGGAGGCTCCCCCCAGGCTATGGCCACCCCATCAAATGGTCCCGAAGGGGATGAAGCCCTTTCATTGGGTCTGAGGGGGTGGTATACAAGGGCCTCACACGACGATGATTTCGGGTAGATAGGCCCTGGTGTACTTATTTGCCCCCGACTTTTTCAGCTTTTTCTCTTTCGGAGCACAGTATGCACGAATTGATCATGATTCACGTTTACGGTCAGGACAAGCCGGGTCTTGCCGCACAATTGACCGGGATTCTGGCCGAGTATGAGGTAGAGATCCTGGATATGGGTCAGACGGTGACCCACGATAACCTCTCCTTGGGTCTTCTCATTCGAATTCCTTCCAAACACGAGGCGGCACCCATCGTCAAAGAGGTGCTCTTTGCCGCCCATGACCTAGATATCAATGTCAAATTTCGGCCCATCAGTGACGATCGTTACAGGGACTGGGTCGCTGTTGAGGGGAAGAAACGATATATAGCCACCCTTCTGGGGCGAAAGATCACGGCCCGTCATATGGCGGAGGTGACCCGTGTTTTGGCCGAGAACGGTCTGAATATCGATGGGGTCACTCGCCTGTCGGGGCGTATGGCCATATCCGACATGGGGAAATTGGGGAAGCCCTTGTGTGTGGAGCTCTCCATCCGCGGCAACCCCACCAGCCTTGATGTGATCCGTAAGGAGTTTCTCTCCATCACCTCTCGCCTCGGCATCGACATTGCCCTTCAAGAGGATACACCCTACCGGCGGAATCGGCGCATGGTGGCCTTCGATATGGATTCCACACTGATTCAGGCCGAGGTCATCGATGAACTGGCCAAGGAGGCCGGGGTGGGGGATGAGGTGGTGGCCATCACCGAGTCGGCCATGCGGGGCGAGATTGATTTCAAGGAGAGCTTAAGGCAGCGCCTCTCTCTCCTAGAGGGCTTGGAGGAGAGCCGTCTTCAAGATGTGGCCCGGCGTATCCCCTTAACCGATGGCGCCGAACGTCTCATCCAGAACCTTCGGCAGTTTGGGTACAAGACGGCCATCATCTCCGGCGGTTTTACCTATTTTGGCCGAATTCTCCAGGAGAAATTGGGTGTCGATTATGTCTACGCCAATGAGCTGGAGATCAAAGATGGCCGGCTTACCGGTAAGGTAGTGGGGGAGATCGTGGACGCCGCCAAGAAGGCAGAACTCCTTCAGATGCTGGCCGAAAAAGAGGCGATTAACCTCCAGCAGGTCATCGCCGTGGGAGACGGGGCCAACGACCTGCCCATGCTGAACCTAGCCGGTCTCGGCATCGCCTTTCATGCCAAGCCCGTGGTCAAGGAGGGCGCCCGTCAGTCCATCTCCACCCTGGGGCTCGACAGCATCCTCTACCTCGTCGGGGTGCGGGATCGGGATACCCTGATATAAAAAAAAAGGGCCTCCGGCGGCGAGGGTGGCGAAGCCACGTGAGGCAAAAACACCTCGAAAGCGAGTGACCGTTGTGCTTTACCCCTCGTTCCTCGGGATAAATCACAGCGGTATTTTTATGAAATTTGGATATTTATTTCCACAAAGGATCTCACCCCGAGGCGCGGGGTGAGATCCTTTCATCCTGGGGTCCAGGGGATCATCTCCTGGCCGCCGGAGGCATCGCTGACTCATTAGAAAAAAGAGACCATGAAAAAAGCCGTCAGGGGCCCCTGGCGGCTTTTTTTATCGGCGTTTTTCCTCTTTTTTTATGCGGTCTCTGCCCCTTCTTGCCGCGCGGGTCGGAGTCGGCTCCAGAGGTTTAAGAGCTGGACGGCGAGGATGGCGGCCACAAGACGCGGGATCCAGAGCCAGAAGGCGAGAAAACCGGTGGAGAGGCCCAAGGGAAGTAACAGGGGTAGGAAGAGGGAGGGGTCCTCGATCATGGCGTGGTTGATGCCGATGGAGAGGTGGAGTCGGGTGAGTTCCTCATCGGAGAAATCGTTCTCCTTGGTCTCCTCCACGATGACAGCCGAGCCGTAGGAGAGGCCGAAGAGGGTGGCGGTGAGCCAGAGCATGCCCAATTTGTTTTCGAGTCCCATGAGGCGCATGAGGGGGGTGAGGGGCTTTAGGATGTGGGGGATGACGTGAAAGGCCTTCATCACCTGAAGGGCGGTCATGATGGTGAGGATGATGAAAAATATCTTGAGGGCCAGGGTGAGGGTGGTCAGGGCCCATGCTTTTAAGAGGGGGCCAAAGGCGGTGTGGATATCCGAGACCAGGTGGGGAGCCGCGGTGATGCTCTCTTCGGGGGCCAGGAACTTGGCGCAGAGGGTCACGGTGATGACGGAGGTGACCAGGCGAAAGAGGGTCGCCTTTACGGGGTGGATTCCCGACTGCCCCTGGACGGTACTCTCCTGGATGAGATTGTGGCTGATGAGGAGAAAGATGGCCACGAGGGTCATCTCCTCGGGGCTCATGGGCAGCACGAGCATGGCGGCCACGGCGCCGTAGATACCGGTAAGGAGCCCGATCATCAGGGGCAGGGCCGCCACCGACGGCAGGGAGAGGAGCCCCATCATCGGGGAGAGGATAAAATCGAGTTGGCTGATGATGCCGCTGTAGTCCAGTACCAGGGTTAAAAAAGAGATGGGGATGAGGATCTTCATGACCCAGATAAATCCCGATAATCCTTTTGAGATGCCCTCTCGGGCTGCCGCTCCAAATCTTTCCTTAACCTGCATCCTGCCCATCCATTATTTATTAACGGGGTCTTGTGATAACCCATATCATTTGGCCGGTGATTTTTTTTCTCTCCGCCCTCTTAAGTGTCTCTAATCGTCCTTAGGCATCCGGGGTCTCTGCCTCGACCTTTACCGTTACGGACATCTCCTGGAAGGTGACCACGTCTCCGTTATACACTTTCTTGGCCTTGCGGGTCTCGATCTCGCCGTTTAAGTGAACCAGGCTGTCGGAGATGATGAACTTGGCCTCCCCGCCTCCGCTTACCCAACCCGCGAGTTTGATGATTTTAAACAATTCGATGGGCTCTTTTTTAATGGTGATGATCTCTGTCATGTCTCTCATGTCCTTCGTATGATTTGCCTCCCCGGCCTGGGGAGGTTGTGCTGGTGAATGGAATGCGTTATTTGTGACGAAATACACGAAATATGACCAAAAGAACAGGGGAAATGGGCCTAAAGATTATGTAGCCATGGTTACCAGCCGTTGACGCGATGCCAGGTCTCCTCGATTTTTTCGGAGCCATCCGTGACATAATAGCGGTCGTACATGGCACCGGTGGCACAGGCGTGGTTGGGCAGAATACGGAGCATGCTGCCGATGCTTAAGGACTCCCAGGGAAGTTCTGCCCGGTTGCGGTCCGAGACAATGCCGTGCTCCTGGTTGGCACCCGAGACCGTTAGTTCACCCATGGGGTGCCCCGCTGTATCACAGACCCGCCCATAGCCTTGGTCCATCTTTTGGGCAGAGGTTCCCCTGTCCCGAGAGAGGGCCATCCAGCCCGCATCGGTAATCACCCACCCTTTGCGCGCCTGGTGCCCGATGACTGAGGTGAGAACCGAGAGGGCAATATCTTCTTCATCGCATACCCCAAGCCCTGCCATCACCAGATCATAAAACATGAAGACACCGGCCCTTACCTCTGTGACGCCGGTGAGGTCTTCGGCAAAATTGGCCGTTGGTGTGGACCCCACACTCACCATGGGGCAGGGCAGGCCGTTTTGGTGCAACCGCTCGGCGCAGGCCACGGCCATGGCACGTTCGGTTTCTGCCATGGTGCGGATCTCCTGGACGGATTTGCATTGGTAGGACTCCCCTGCGTGGGTGAGGACACCGGCAAGGCTCACCCCCTCTTCTCTGGCCAGTAGGGTTCCGATCTCCACCAGCAGGCCATTTTCGAGGGTGACACCGGATCGGTGCCCGTCGCAGTCCAGCTCAATGAGGGCCGGTATGGTCAATCCATTTTTTTTGCCTGCATCCGCCACAAACATCACCTGCGTCGGTGAATCCAGGAGAAGGGTGATGTCCGCCCCTTGTTGGATCAGGCGGACGATGCGTTGGAGCTTTACGGGGGCGATGCCCACGGCATAGACGATGTCCCTTATGCCGTGGCTGAAGTAATACTCCGCCTCTTTCAGGGTGGATACGGTGATGCCACCGGACTGACCCTCAAGGGCCATTTTCATGATCTCTATGTTCTTAGCGGATTTACCGTGGGGCCGCAGGTTGACCCCACGGTTTTTCATGCGATGGTGGATGTGGGCGATGTTTTTTTTCAGCCTGCTTTTATCCAGGATCAGGCACGGGGTTTCCAAATTTGTGATCTCCATTCGTCTCTCTCCTGGTACTCCCTCGGGTCTCTTCTTAGGGGTATTGGGCTACTGGAAATAAATAATGAGTAAGGATTCAGGTCATCGGGAAAAGCCTCCGGCGGCGCTGCCGGGAGCCACACTTTTGCCTTATTTGATAAAGACGGGGTTGCCAAACAAGTTTTTATAGTGACTGTGACGGGCCAAAGGCCTGTCACAGTCACAAACTTGGGGTCCAGGGGATTTATCCCCTGGCCGCCGGAGGCTCAGCTTTTCCAGCTCACTTTAACCATAGAAGGCATTGCTTTTATCCTTTTGCCGATGCGGACTCGTAGAATGCGGTGGTCTTAAGGCCTGAACCCGTGAGGATGACAACCGTAGTCTCCGTTTTCGAGATGGTGTTGCTTTTCAGCAGCCGGGAAAATGCGGCCGCGGCGTGGGCGCTCGTGGGTTCGGTGTAGAGGCCCTGTCGCGCAAGGGCAAGGCTTGTGGCGATGATCTCCCCTTCGGGGATGGCAACTGTGCCCCCTTTGCTCTCCCGAAGGGCCTGGAGCATCTCTCGGATTCGAAGGGGCCGCTTGATGGCTGTCCCTTCGGCAATGGTGGGGCTGGAGGGGCAGGGAATGAGGTCTTCTGCGCCGGCCTGGAAGCTTGCGTGGACCGGGGCGCAATTTGAGGGCTGGGAGATGAACAGCCTCGGGAGCTTTTTTATCTCTCCTACGGCGACCAGCTCTTTGAATGCCAGAAAGCATCCGAGGAGGTTGCTGCCTGCAGAGGCGGGGATGATGACGTTGTCCGGTGCCCTGAATCCCAGATCTTCCCAGAGTTCATACCCGAGGCTCTTGGTGCCCTGGAGGAAGAACGGGTGCCAGTTGTGGCTGGCGTAAAAAATTTGGGATGAGAGCGTGATCGCCGCGGCCTCTGTGGCCTCTCTGGGGCCTGGGACAAGTTCCACATCGGCTCCGTATGCCCGGACCTGGGCGATTTTGGCCGGAGAGGTGGTGGCGGGGACAAAGACCTTCACCTGCATGCCTCCTGCGGCGCCATACCCGGCCACCGAGGCACCTCCATTGCCGGAGCTATCCTCCAGCACAGAGTGGATACCCTGTTGTCTGAGCATGGAGAGCATTACCGAGGTGCCGCGGTCTTTGAAGGATCCCGTGGGGGCAAACCACTCCAGCTTGAAGTGGCAGTTTGCCCCTTCAAAGGGCGCTGAAACGAGGGGGGTGCATCCCTCGCCCATGGATATGGGTGCATCCACCTGGAATGGAAGGGCCTCTCGATATCTCCAGATCGACCGTGTCCCCTGGTGGATGGCTTCGCGGTTGATGCCTGCAAGGGGAGTGAGCATCAGGGGTCCACCCGAGGGGGCCCGCCAGATGGGTTTGTCCAGGGGGAATGTCTCTTGGGTCCGCGGGTCGATGTAATGCGCCATTTTTACAGCATCTCCTTTTTAATTTAAGTCATTGTCATACAATTGCATGGGGCAGCCCGCCCTAAAGGGATGCAATGGCCTCAATCTCAATATTAAACCCAAAGTGGAGTTTCCCGTGGGTGGGGACCACGGAGCGTGCTGGCTTGTGGGTTCCGAAAAAGTCGGCGTAGACCCGGTTGACCTGGTCCCAGAGGGCCACATCGGAGATGTAGAGGGTGGTCTTAATGACCTTCTCCCGTCCGCTGCCCGCCTCTTTCAGGATCAGCTCCAGGTTGTGGAGGATCTGTTGGGTCTCCTCCTCTACGGAGCCCTGTTTTTTCTCTCCGGTCTCGGCATCGAAGGCGAGCTGTCCGGAGGTGTAGATCAGTCCCCCATGAATGATGGCTTGGCTGTAGTGGCCGGAGGGTTTCAGGGCGTTGTCGGTGGTGATGGGTGTCATGGGGTATGTCCCGCCTTTTTCTTCTTGATTTCATCGAGATAGCTGTAGAGGGTGACCTTGGATATCTGAAGCCGGTGTGCCACCTTATCCATGGCCCCTTTGATGAGGAAGATGCCTTTGGCCTCCATAAATGCGATGAGTTGGATCTTCTCCCGTCTCTTCATGGAGAGAGGATCGCTTTTGGAGATTATCGTCTCGATGAGGCCATCGACGATCTCCACGACACTCTCTGTCGGTGTGGACTCCGGAAGGGGGGCTTCTGGTGTGGGGAAAAAATCGTGGATAAAATCCCTTACGGGCCCCATGGCGGAGAGGTCGTAGTTGACGCACAGGGCCCCGATGACCGTCTGCGCGGCGTCTCGAATGAGGGCGGTGGATGACTTGATCTCTCGCCCATCTTCGGTGGTGGTCGTGTAGTTGGCGGTGACGTCCCCATGGAATGTCTTGGAGAGGAGCACCTGGGTAACGAGGTGGTCGAAGGCCTGGCCCACCTGTCTGCCGGTGACGTGGTTGTTCACCGCATACACCACCGAATTTTGAGGGGTGGAGAGGTCGTGGATCACCACCTCGCAATGGGTGCCGAAGGTGGCGGCGATCATCTGTGCGATGGGAATATAGGGGGTAAGCTCTTTACTGGGCATGGGGCTCCATGGTGGTGGCGCATCGCCTTGTATAAAAAATTATATTTTATTCCCGCGATAGGGGGTTACGGGGTCTATTGTATAAAAAATTATATAAAAATCAATAAAAAATTATAAGTTTTTCGTATCCCAGGGTTTTATTGTCCGGTGCGTTTCCACGCTTCGTAGCCCCCTTCGAGGTTGATGGCCGGCGGTAATTCGGCCATCTCATGGGCCATCCAGCTCCATCCGGAGCGAATGCCACCGGTACAATAATAGACAATGGGGCGCTTAATGGATATTTTTTTCTTGGTTAAGAGGGCCCGCATCGCCTTCGGGTCGAGGGGGGTGCGGGACTCTGTGTCGACCATCTCTTTCCAGGAGATGTGGATGGCCGAGGGGATATGCCCCATGATCCATTCGATGAAGGATCGTGTGTCGATGAGGGTAAAATCGCCCGGTCTTTTTCTCAGGTCGGCCACCGAGATAAAGGGGCTGGAGTCGGGGTGGGGGGTATAGTGGATTGAAGGGGCGAAGGGCCGGCTTTTTGTCTCTACCGTGTATCCCAGATCTTTCCAGCCGGCGAGGCCCCCCTCCAGGATAAACACCGGGCCCTGGTGGCCGATCCAGGTCAGGACCCAGGCGATCCACCCCTCTCCTCCCCAGGAGGTATCGGCGTCTCCGGTGATGACAATGGGTGTGGATTCAGTGATACCAAGCCGACCCAGGGCCTGGGCCATCTCGTCGGGGGGAGGGGTTCTGTAGGGTATCTTTTGGGCATCGGTTTTTGTATACTCTTCCCAGCTGAAGGAGAGGGCATAGGGGATGTGGCCCTGCTCCCACACCCTTTTTGGCCGGGCATCCAAGATAACGGCCTCGCCTGCCATGGCCATCAGCGCTGTCGGGGTGAGCCGTTCCACGGCTTTCGCAGGGCGCCCAAAGCACCCCAGTGTGACCATGAATCCCACCATCGCCATGAGATACCTCCCTTTTTTCTGCATCGATCTCTCCTTCTGGGTCGTCGTGTCCTTTTGTCCTCCTCCCCGATGGATGAGGCCGCTCATGGTGGCCGCAGGCATTTAAGGGGTGTGGCTTTTTGTCTGTCGAAGGGCCCTTTTGGGGCGGTGGCCCTTGCGTGGGGGGTCTATTCTGACGCTGGCCCTGGTGCTGCGGGTGCCCTTTCTCATCTCGTCTCGCCCTCTTATCCGATGGTATGCCTCGCTATCTCTTTGACGGCATGGTTTAAAGTGACGGGGAGCATCCCTATACCCTCTCTCTTTTAGGGTATGAGACGGATGATCCCATTGTGTCGGAGCGTCGGGCAAAGGTCAACCATCCGGAACGTGTCACCCTCTACCCGCTGATAGCCCCTATTTTTTCAGCCTGACGGCCTCGGTGGGGAGGATGGGCGAAAAAGGGAAAATGCCTTAAAAAAGAGATGAGTGGCCGAGCATCACCCCGGGGAGGGGTGTCCATGCGCACGAACCATACGGGTGCGCGACGATTCCGTGTCCACAAGGGGGAAGGCGGTTTACAGGGGCGTTACCGCCGGGTATAATGCACCCCTTTTTTATACATGCGGATATGGATGGTTGCGCATGACGGATGTGTCAGGTGTATCCGTCCAGGGATTTTGAAAGCCGCCCGAAGAGTCTGTACCATTACGAACCGGATATTCAGATAGTCACCACCTACGGTGGATACTCATGGTCGGGAAAAAGGGCCCCCCTATGAACCGGCGGTCCGGGACTGGATTTAAGGGCTCCTTTGGGCTATGGGGTTTATGCAGTAACGATGGTTTGTCCGTACAGGCGACCATGGAGACAGGAGATCATGGAAATATTCAAATACCCGTCGGTAGAGGCGGAGGCCAAGGTTCGTTCCATTACGGAGCGGGGGCTGGGATACACGGCAGATGATGAAAAGGGGGTGATCGATATCCTCGAGGCGGTCCGTACGGGCGGTGATGCCTCCCTCTTGCATTATATCCATCGCTTCGATGCACCGAATATGACCCTGGATCAGCTTGTGGTCACCGAGGCGGAGATCGATGCCGCCGTGGCGTCGGTGGACGAGGCGTTTACAGAAGCCCTGGATATGGCGGCCAGTCAGGTGGAGTCTTTCCATAAGAAGCAGCTGGAGAACTCCTGGATCGATATGCCGAGAAAGGGGGTGACCCTGGGGCAGATGGTGAATCCGGTAGATGCCGCTGGCGTCTACGTTCCCGGTGCCACCGGGGGGATGACTCCCCTCGTCTCCTCGGTGCTTATGGGGGCGATTCCGGCCAAGATCGCTGGGGTTAAGCATATTGCCATGGTCACCCCCCCCATGGCTGACGGATGTATCAATAAACATCTTCTGGCGGCGGCACGGCGCACCGGTGTGGATGTGGTCTATAAGGCTGGAAGTGCCTGGGCTGTGGCGGCTCTGGCTTACGGTACCGAGAGTGTGGGGAAGGTGGATGTCATCGTCGGTCCCGGCAATATCTACGTGACCCTGGCCAAGAAGCTGGTTTCAGGCACCGTGGGCATCGATATGATCGCCGGTCCCAGTGAGATTCTCGTCATTGCCGATGAGGGAGCCAATCCCGTCTGGGCGGCGGCGGATCTTCTCTCCCAGGCCGAGCACGACCCTCTGGCCTCTTCGATCTTTGTCACCACCGATGCCGCCCTGGCTGAAAAGGTGAAGGCCGAAGTCGAGCGGCAGGTGACCCTGCTTCCCCGCCGGGAGATTGCCGAGGCGTCTATCGCCAATTACGGCGCCATCATGGTTACCGATACCATCGAGTCGGCCTGTGAACTGGCCAATCGATTGGCGCCGGAGCACTTAGAGCTCCTTGTGGATGCCCCCTTCGAGGTGGTGGGAATGATCCGAAATGCCGGTGCCGTCTTTATGGGGCACTTTACCCCCGAACCCATGGGCGACTATGTGGCCGGTCCCAACCATGTTCTGCCCACGGCGGGTACGGCGAGATTCTCCTCGGCCCTCTCCGTGGATAATTTCACGAAGAAAAGCAGCCTGATCTGTTACTCGGAAGCGGCCTTTCGTAAGGAGGCCGAGAAGGTGATGCTTCTGGCCGAAACCGAGGGTCTCCAAGGGCATGCCCAGTCTGTAAAGGTCCGTCTCTCCTGATTTTTTATAAGGGGAACGAAAAGAGATAAAAAAAGGGGGCCGGTTCATCTGAACCGGCCCCCTTTTTTTTATGGATTTTTCCCGGGGCAAAGAAGGGGAGACCGTCCTTATCTCTACCGTTTTACATGGAAGGTGTGCCAAATTCCGTCCGGTGAGAGGTTCTGGGTGACCCTGAAACCATGGTCGGTGAGCACCGTTTCGATCTTGCGGGCCTCGGTGGGCATGAGCCCCGAGAGAATTGCCTCCTCTTTCTTCAAAAACCCGTCTGATACCACAATTTCTTTCATAATGTCATAGTGGATGTTGGCCACCACAAGGTCTGCCGGTGCGTTTACCATCTCTTCGGCCCGGCCCTGGACGGCGAGGATCTGTTGATCCAGGTCGTTTATGCGGGCATTTTTAAGGGTGGTTTTCACGGCCAGGTGGTTTAAGTCCACGGCAAGGACCCGTGGTGCGCCCAGTCGCGCCGCTCCCAAGGCCAGGAGTCCCGTGCCTGTTCCCAGGTCTTGAACCGTTTTTCTGGATAGATCTGGTCCCATCTCCGCCAGGATACTCAGGCAGCAGCTTGTGGTGGGATGCGCCCCGTTACCGAAGACCACGCCGGCGTCTAAGAGAATATCGTGGGGACCGGGCGGTGTTTTCGGCGGGAGGCCTCTGCGAAAGGGGATGATGGTGAGGTCTCCGGCCGTAAAGGGCTCGGCATCGCCGCCCTGCCACTGGTCGTAGTCCATATCGTATCGATCGATGAAGGTGAGGTGGGGCATATTGAGGTAGAGTGCCCGGACGGTGTCATCTGCCGGGCTAGAGAAGAAGAGAAACGTCGATGTCTCCTCCACCCAGTTTCCGAGGAAATCAGGGTGGAGGATGGGCGTGGCGGGATGGATCACTCCTTCTAAGTAGTAAACAAAGAGCGCATTTGAAGGACTCGAGTGCGCATGGGGGTCTGGCACAGTCAATTTCATGGGGCAGTGCGCACCTTTTCCATAGTTTTTTTGAGTTTTTCTGTTACCGAATCGGTCATCTCCGCAATTTCTGCAATCAGTTCGGCGGCTTCTGCATAGCCGCCCTCGCGGGCCCTCTCCGACCATGTGAGGTAGGTCCCCTTGTGGGCCTCGTTGTGGCCCACCCAGTGGGTGAGAAGGGTCTCCAATTGCTCTTTCAGTGAAAGGGGTGTCTTTTCATGGCTATGGGCGTGTGCGTGGGCATGGCTGTGGGTATGCTCGTGGTCGTGCTCTGAATGCTCGTGCTCGTGATCTGACATGAAACCCTCCTTAATCTGGTTGGGTGGCGGCGTCGCTGAAGGCAATGTGCCTGGGTCGGTGTAACAGACTGCACTCGTTAAAAATGCTTTTCATACTTTGGAAGGCTTGTCAAAGAAAAACCGTGGGGTATGGGGGCCATGGCCTAAGCTATTCGGGATAGATATCGGGGGCGTGCCGGCGGTAATTGTTGCTATATGCAGTAAGTAAAACGGTGAGGTAACTCCATCCTACTAGGGCGCCATTTTTACGGCGTCGGTTTTTTACGGTGGGGCTCACGGGGCATGGACGGCGTGGACATACCCGCATTCGCTCACGGCTTGGGCCTTTTGGATGAAGGCTCTCTTATTGTTGGGGTCAAAGGTCAGGGCCGAGGTGTGGGAGCCCCAGGGACCGCTCTCCCGTTCCGAGGTCCAGTACCAGGGAGCCCCACTGGGCGGGTAGTGGGGGGTGCCGTTGTAGAGGAGGGCCAGCTCGTTGGGGGTGGGGAGGCGCCAGTTCGAACGCTCCCCGATGGATAGGCCCTCTACCCATATATTCGCCGCCTTAAAATTCATGCAGGCGATCCGTCTATTTTTTGAGTCCAATACCGTCCAGGTGAGTCCGGATTGTGCGTCGGTGACGGTGCCGTCCTTGTGGATCGTGAATCGATTCGGTGCCTTTGACAACTGGGCTCGGATATGGCGTTCTACGGCCTGGGTCTGGGCGATCATCGCTTGGATTCGCCTGGTTTCGGCGTCTGCCTGCTGTTGGTCGTGGAGGCGTTGGCGTTGTATCTCAAGGTGCAGGGTTTCGGCGTGGCGTGCCACTTCTTTCTCGTGGGATTCCCGTTTCTCTTTTATACGGCGTATTCTCAGTTTTTTTAAGGCCTCTCTCTTTTCAAGGGCCTCTGATGTGAAGGGACCCTCGGGGTACTGCTCGAGGTAGCGGTCCACCTCCCGAATACGGTTTCCTAGGGTCTCTTGGGGGTTGTCTGCCAGGGTCCTGGCCGTCTGCCACCTCTTTGCCTGTGCCGCCTTTTCGCCCAGGGCCGCGATCTCTTTTTTTATATCCATCTCGGTGGTGCTCTGGGGGGTTTTCTGGAGGTAGGCCAGGTACATGGCATGCGCCTCGTCATAGCTGAGGTCCATGGCCCGCCGTCGCATCTCTACGAGGTGTGTCCGGTCGACCATCCCATCACGCAGGAGCCATATCTCATTGAAGCGGCTATCTTCGGAAAACTCAGCCGTAAAGGTGTCCGCTAGGGCAATACACGGGCCCCAGCTTTCCTTCGCATCGCAGGCGGAGAGTTGGGATTGAAGGGCCATGTAAAATTCATCACTGATGGATGCCAGGAGATTTTTAACCTCCCGCGTGTACATGCCCTGGGGATGATCGATGAGATAGCTTCGGTAGAGACCCAGGCGTACCTTCCTGGGAGAGCCGTCGGATTCTCGAAGGTGGCGGTAGTCCAGCTCGTCGAGTTGGGTAGGGAGGCGCTTCATGGTGGCATGGATAGCCGTCATGAAGGGGGTTCTGGGGTGGTTTTTTAGGTGTCTCCTGAAGAGCCCCAGGGAGGTAGCGATGAACGCCTTATTTTTGGGCATGGCCTGGATATGTTGATCAATCTCGAGGAGGGCATTGGCCTCATTGAGATGCTCCGTGACCGGGTGGGTGAATCGGTTGGGGAGGTGCCCGTCAAGATAGGTCTCGAGGATGCGCTTTTGTTTCGTGAATTGTCCCATGGCCGTCAGGTCGGTCATGAGGCGATGAAATTCACTCTTTAGGGTATAGGCGCGATACCCGATGTAGCCACCAAAGGAGGCGCCAGTGATGAGGAGGCATAGAAGGGAGGCGATGAGGATTGTGCGGATGGGGTTGGGCGCCTCCTCCATATCCTCATCCTCGTATTCGTAAATCCAGGGGCCCTCATCGTCTACGGGACGCTCGGACTCCGCCTCCATATCCATGGCTACGGCGGGGTGGAGTGGCCG
>JABXKT010000226.1 GCA_013619155.1 Desulfobacteraceae bacterium | reverse complement strand
CCACCTTTAATCCTTGAATATCATCGCTAAAAGACCCAAGCAGCGGGTGCTGTGGATCCCTGATTCGGAGAGATTTGGGCCAGATCTGTCTGTGGCGATGAGAAACCTGGCCCCTATATCGTTCATACGTATCTGCACCTGGATATTATGGGTGATCCAGCTCGTGGGCCGCATCCAGTAAGAGGGATTTAAATCGATCCAGTGAGACGGGGCAGGCCTGCATCGGTATGCCCATCCAGTCGCAATAATCGAGAAACTCTTCAGGCTTTTCGGCCATGTACTGATCGACATAGCCCATGCTATCCAGGACGAGGGCGCCGCCCGTGTGGCGGGGGAAATTCTCATTGGCCACGCCTTTATCCCACCCCTGAAAAACCTGCTCGCGAAATTTAACCCAGCCGGGTGTCATCCACCACACCTTTTCATCTCCGGCAAGCTCCTGGCCCATTGTTTCCTGCTCATCTTCGGTCGCAATCATATTCATGCAGTGTGTGGCCTTGATGCGCACAACGCCCGCCCCTTGCTCGTCGATAATCGTTTGCATAGTACGTAATGGATCGTCTACGTTTACATAGCAAAACTTCCCGCCGTAAACGACAATCACTTTTTCTGTTTTCTCTTTGGCCTTTTGTATTTTTTCAATCAGTTGACGCTCTAATTCGTTCACATTCTGGTGGAGTCCGGGTGTGGTAAAATAGAGATGGTTTGTGTCTAAGAAACCCTCCTGTTTTAATTGATTTAATTCCAAGCTTAATGTGCCACATGCAATAATGGAAATGTTTGAAAAAGAGACGCTGCTCATTTGGGTACCTTCTTTTTAAAGAAAATTTCCGGTTGTTTTATTTTACAAGCAATTTAAACCTACATTCCTCTCGGGTCGCGTTGCTTTAATCTTTAAATTTCGTGCCCACACTATTTTGTCCATGGTGTGGTTTTTCTTCTCACAAAAACACATTATATGATGGAAATTTTTAGATTTAAAAACGGTGTGTGCCCCGGGCCCTTTTTTATATCTGCCACGTTTGATTTTAATTCTAGTACGAAATAATTAAGTATATATCTTAGTATTGTTTTTCTCAACACTATACTATCCATTTTTTTAAAATGGCATTCGCACGTTGCGTTCAAGGGGGTGCACCGCGCCGCCTGACGGCTTTTTTTTAAAAGCGAAATAGTGACGGTTTTTTTAAGAGAGGCGACATAAGAGAGGAGAGAAAAGGGAGCCCTTAAAGGGCTCCCTTTTTTTGTGTTGAAAAGGGCTAAGGGGGCTTAGAGGGGATGGATCATCGTCTCGGGTCGGATCAGGTCTGTATACTCCGCCTCGGTGAGGAGGCCACTCTCCATGGCGGCCTCTTTCAGGGTGATCCCTTTTTTGATGGCATTTTTGGCGATAGCCGCCGCCTTGTCGTATCCGATTTTTGGCACGAGGGCGGTGACGAGCATGAGGGAGTTCTCCATGAGGCTCTGGATGCGGGGGCGATTGGGCTCAAGGCCTTTGACGCAGTAATCGGTGAAGCTGGTGGTGGCATCGGAGAGGAGGCGAATGGACTGGAGGACGTTGAATATGATGACCGGTTTAAAGACGTTGAGCTCGAAGTGACCCTGGGCCCCGGCGATGGTGACGGTGGTGTGGTTGCCCATGACCTGGGCGCACACCATGGTCATGGCCTCACATTGGGTGGGATTTACCTTGCCCGGCATGATGGAGGAGCCCGGCTCGTTCTCTGGCAGTAAGAGCTCGCCGATGCCGCAACGGGGGCCCGATCCGAGGAGACGGATATCGTTGGCGATTTTGTTGAGACTCACGGCCAGGGTGCTTAAGACCCCCGAGATCTCCACCATGGCGTCGTGGGTGGCCATGGCCTCGAACTTGTTCTCTGAGGTGACGAAGGGCAGGCCGGTAAAGGAGGCCACCTCCTCGGCGAAGAGTTCGGCAAAACCGGCATGGGCGTTGAGCCCGGTGCCCACGGCCGTCCCCCCTTGAGCCAGGGGATAGAGGCGTTTTAAGCTGTCATGGATGCGATCCCTGCCCAGGGCGATCTGGGTGGCGTAACCAGAGAACTCCTGCCCTAGGGAGAGGGGGATGGCGTCCTGGAGGTGGGTGCGCCCCATCTTGATGATATCACTCCACTGGGTTGATTTTACCATAAGGGCCTTGTGAAGGCGCATCAGGGCGGGAAGCAGGCATGCGTGGAGCTGCTCTATGGTGGCGATATGCATGGCCGTGGGAAAGGCATCGTTGGAGGAGTGGCTTAAGTTGCAGTGGTCGTTGGGGTGTACGGGTGTCTTGGACCCCAGGGCACCGCCTAGGCACTGGATGGCCAGATTGGAGATCACCTCGTTGGCGTTCATGTTGGACTGGGTGCCCGATCCTGTCTGCCAGATGACCAGGGGAAATTGATCATCCATGGCGCCGTGGATCACCTCCTGGGCCGCCTCGGCAATGGCGCTGCCCAGGGTCTCGTCGATGGTTTTTTGTTTGATGTTGGCCAGGGCCGCGCATCGTTTGACGATGCCCAGGGCGCGGATGAGGGGGCGGGGGAGTCGTTCGTGACCGATGCGAAAGTGTTTTAAAGAGCGCTGGGTCTGGGCTCCCCAATAGGCGTCGGCGGGGACGTGAATGGAGCCAAATGCATCGGATTCGGTGCGGGAATTGCGCATTTTATCTTCTCCTCATATCAAAGGAAAGGGGCCACCGATGTCTCATGGGGCTCGGTGATGAAAAGGGGTCTCTTGGATGGCAAGGGGCGTATGAAGGGGCCCAGGTGAGTCTGGGCTATTGCGTGTGGGGATTTATTTCTCTTAATATACAGCCTCTTGGGTATGACTGTAAAGCCTCGCTTGGGTATGGCCATCATTAAATCAAGGTGGCGGTACCGAAGGTTCGGGGGATCCGAGCCTCTTTCCCCTCAGAGCGGGGGGAACGATTGCCCTTGGGGGATGAAAAAAGATGTTGGGCTTTTGTTTCCCCCGACCATGGCGCCAGCGGGTGGTATTTATCGTGATATGGAATCGGGAATCGCCATAATACGAGCGGTCATCTCAGACACTCATCACCGGCCTCTCTGTGGGGTGTGGCCCCATGGGGCGGTGATGAGCGCGTGGGTGCTATTGATCCGTAAGGGTCATGAGAAAGGAGACGATGGCGTCTATTTCGGACTCGTTTAATCCCATGTTTCCCACCAACGGGGTGATGTTTTCATCGATCTCGGGCGTCACGCCCCCGTTGTCGTTTAGGAAATTTACCATCTCTGTGAGGGTTGGGAAATATCCGTTGTGTGCGTAAGGGGGCGAGGCGGCGATGTTTCTTAAGGTGGGGACCTTAAACTTCCCGTCCTGGGTACTGTCATTGAGGGTGCCACCCAGGCCGATATCCGGGGTATCCAGGGGAACCAGAGGATTGGGGGGCACGCCGATGTTGTGGTAGCGATAGTTTGTAAATAGAGGGGCCGGTGCGCTGTACTGGGCGTCGGTGGTATGGCATGCACGGCAATTTTCCTGGAAGAGGGTTGCCCCCTCTTGTTCCACCTCTGAAAATGATGCCTGTGAGGTATCGAATCGGGATGTAAACCGGGTCACCTGCCCGGAGCGCTGGTAGGCGGCGAGGGCCCTTCCGAAATCAGTGTAGGCGATCTCCACATTATTAAAGGCATCGGGGCCGAACACGTTGAAAAAGAGATCGGCATAGGCCGACTCTTCGATGACGTCGATGATCGATGCCCTATTCGGCATGGCCATCTCCACGGCATTTAGAGGGGGGCCCATGGCCTGCTCGGCCAGGGGATCGCCCAGTACCGACCCATCTGCCCGTCCATCCCAGAAGAGACCGCCCACCCACCCACCGTCTATATATTCCAGATGGGGGCTGTACCCGGCATAGGCGGCAGAGGGTGCGTTGCGTCCCCCTTTGCTGACACCATCGGCTCCGATGGAGACGACGCTTGTTGCGGGGTGGCGCTCATTTCTGCGATCGGCGAATCCGGCAAAGGGGTGGTGGCAGACCTGGCAGGATTGCGTGCCGTTATAAGATAGATTTTTGTCCTTGAAGAGAAACCGGCCCAGTTTTTCCATGTCGGTGAGGCCGGTGGCTGGGGCGGCAAAGGCCGTCGACGCGGGGAGGATAATTAGGGCGAGGACGATGAGTATCAAACGTTTCATGGTGTGCTCCCTATGTTTTTTATGGCCGCCGTTTATGGGGGCGGTATCCCCATAAATG
>JABXKT010000225.1 GCA_013619155.1 Desulfobacteraceae bacterium | reverse complement strand
AGGGGCCATGCTCTCTATGCTTGAAATGTCGATGAAGATGTGAGAATCTTGTATGAATGTTCAACCCGCCTTTATTTAAAGAGAAACCAACCTTTAGTCCTCATGAATAAAATGGATGAAAGACCTCAAGAGGAGGATGCCATGCCCCGTATTCCCCGTATGGTTCGCATAGATTCGGGCCAGAGATGTGTCTATCATGTGATCAGCCGCACTGCGCTGGACGGCCTGCCCTTTAAGAAGCTTGAAAAAGATGAACTGGTGCGTGTGATCCAGCGATTTTCCATGGTCTATGCCGTAGATGTGCTGGGCTTTTCGATTATGGATAACCATTTTCACCTGCTTGTGGAGATGAGCCCGGGCGATATGCTTGTCGATGACGAGGTTAGGCGGCGATTTACCCTCCTCTATAAGAAGGGGGCCGCATTTCCCGAAGGGCGGATGACGCATTTCAGGGAGCGGTTTTCCAGTCTGTCGCACTATGTGAAAGACATTAAGCAAACCTTTTCTCGGTACTACAATCGGAAGAAAAAACGAAAGGGGACTCTGTGGGGCGAGCGGTTTAAGAGTGTCATCGTCGAGAAGGGGAGTACGGTGATTAACTGTCTGGCCTATATCGATCTGAACGCGGTGCGTGCAGGAATCGTCAGGCGCCCTGAAGATTACCGCTGGTGCTCTATTGGGTATCATATCCAGACTGGGAACCGGGACGGTTTTCTCTCCCTGGATTTCGGGCTGGCGGAGTTTGGTGTCGACGATGATCAGAGGTTGACACAGTACCGGGCATCCCTTTACCACGCCGGTGCTATTGATAAATGGGGAACGGCCAAGATTTCGAAAAAGGTCCTGCTTAAAGAGATCTCTGACGATTTTGAGATGGATCGAATGAGGCGGTTCAGGTATCGTACGCGGTACTTCACCGATTCCGGTATTATCGGCTCTAAGGCCTTTGTCTTGGAAACTTATGCGGTGTTTAAAGACCGGTTTTTCGGGAGCCGAGAGCGAGTGCCCAAGCGGGTGAAGGGGATCGATGGTATGTACTCCATGAAGCGGTTGACGGAGGCCTGACTCTTCCCGTGATGTCACCATTTATACGAAAGGCTACGATGGACGTGATGAGGTGCGCCTATTCATAGGCATTTTCCCGATGCCGGGCCGTTTTGAGGTGAATTGAAGGGTTGTTGAATGAAAGGGGTGATGGTTTGCTTCGATAAAGGGGGGCCTTTTTATTAACCATGGTATCGAAAGGGGAGATATCTCTCCACTGACATGGGAAACCTGGCCCCTATAATTACAGAAAAGGAACACATATATTATGAATATAGCGATTGCCGTGGACGGAGATAATATGAGCAGTGCCGTCTCAGAGCAGCTTGAACGTTGCGAGAATTTGCTTATCATCAATGTAGAGACCACGGATGTTCAGGTTTTTCCGAATCCAGAGGCCAGTGAAGAGGTCGCTGGAGAACGTCTGGCGCAGGAGATATTAAAGCACAACTGTGAGGCGGTGATTTGCGGACTCATCAGACCCACGGCCTTTGAAATTATTGCAGGAAATGGCGTCACCCGTTTTCTGGGAGTCGGGCATGATGCAACCAAAGCGCTGGCGCTGATGGATTCCAATCGCCTTGAGGTAATTCGGGATGCAGATGGACGAAACAGTTGCGGCGGAGCCCATCACAACCATTGATCCAGAAAAAAGCCGCTATTGAAGAATAAGAACGGGCTTCTGTTGAATCCAATGGATGATGCTTGCCTTCGATAAGGGGGCCTTTTTTTATTTTTCAGTGTGTTTTTTGAATGCGGTGAGCATTGCAAAGCCATGCTTCTTACCCGATCAGCGAAGCGCATTGAAATTTTAATGTTACAAAAAAGGGTTAAGATGAAGAAAATCGCCGTAGTAGATATAGAGACATCTGGTTTCCAAAATCAAGGTGGATTAATAGTAGAAGTAGGGATTGTCGGATTAGACTTAGAAACTGGATATATTACTGAAGAATTTAATGAAATTGTAAAAGAAGATGGATTTGGAGCACAACATGCAAAAAATCCTTATGGCTGGATTTTTCAAAATTCAGATTTAAAATATGAAGATGCTTTAAGATCAAGTGAATTAATAAGAGTATTGCCAAAAATCCAGTCAATTTTTGACAAATATCCATGCGGTGCAACGGCATATAATAAAGCATTTGATTTTGGATTTTTGAAATCAAGAGGGCTAAGACTCAAAGAGTTACCCTGCATAATGCTGTCAGCAACGCCTGTCGTTAATTTACCACCAAATCAAGGCTTTTTTGATCCAAAGTGGCCTAAGGTTGAAGAAACATGGGACTATTTTTTCCCAAACACAGTATATATTGAAGCACATCGTGCATTGGATGACGCAAAGCATGAAGCATTAATTGCATATGAACTATATAAACTTGGTAAGTTCGCTGCATAATTTGCTTTCATTTTATCTGCCCAATGCCCACCCCGATATATAGATAGTCCATGGAACAGGGGTTTACCTGGTAAGAACAGGGGCCATGCTCTCTATGCTTGATCACGCCGGAGCCATCGATAAACGGGGGAAGGCTAAAATTTTGAAAAAGGTCCTTGAAGAAGAGATCTCTGACGACTTCGAATTGGATCGAATGAGGCTGGTACTTCACTGATTCCGGCATTATCGGCTCCAATGCCTTTGTCTCGGAGACCTATGCGGTGTTTAAAAACCTATTTTTTGCGAGTCGAGAGCGAGTACCTAAGCGGGTGAAAGGGATCGATGGCATGTATTCTATGAAGCGCTTGACGGAGGCCTGACCTTTCCCGTGATGTCACCATTTATACGAAACGCTAAGATGGACGTGATGAGGTGCGTCTACCCATGGGGCACTCTCCCTATGCCGGGCCGTCTTGAGGTGTATCGAAGGGATGGTGAATGAAATGGGTGATGGTTTGCCGTTAATAAAAGGGGGGGCTTTTTTTATCGACATGGGGGATGTGTCTCCACTGGCATGAGAAACCTGGCCCCTATACTTCCCTGAAAGTAGATTCTATGGGAATATTATTGAAAGTGTTTTATTATCTGGTGACATTATCCAAAAAGAGCTAAACAACACTGTTGTCCCCTCCTTGCAGTCGGTGGTCCCTTCAACTCAACCGTTATGCACTTATCCTTAACGAATAATTAGTGATTGGAATATATATGAAATTATTAATACGTAACTTAGATCGATTAACGACAGAAGAAGAGCTGAACGATTTGTTTGAAGCGTTTGGCTTAATTCAATCGTGCAATTTGGTAATCGACCCAGAGAGTGGCGAGTCTAAAGGTTTTGGTTTCATTGAAATGCCAAAGTCAGTCGAGGCAAAAGCGGCAATCAAAAAGTTAAACAACAAAATGATCGGCAGAAATAAAATACGTGTGAAGATGGCCGAAGATAAAAAAGCATAACGAATAAGGATAGATCGTGTGAGGAACGAGCCACGATCTTATCCGGTTAAGAAAACGCTGCAAGCCGACACTAAAAAGCTTCGGCCAAAAAGATGGCCCCTACTTTTTGTGCCGTTTAAGCGTGGCATTGAGCCGGTAGAATAAGCCAATATTAAGTATGTAACGTTCTGTTTATAGCTTAATTATTTGACCTACCGGTGATGTGGGGCTGCCCCTCTCTTCTTCTTTGTGGCACCGATCAATCCGTAGACAACAAAACAGAAGGAGAGTGCCTGCTGGAGTGCCAGGATGGGTTTGTCTTGGAGCATCATCAGGAGCCCCATGCTCCCGTTCATCAGCATAAAGAAGAGCCATCCCGCCCACCTGTTTTTAGCCAGAAGATAGCTTCCCAGTAAAAAACCCACCATCACCCCCATCTCCAGTAACTGGGAGAGGGAGTTCAGCCCTTCTGCATCGTAGATGCTGTAGCCGAGGCCAGATATCATGGCGGCATAGGTAAGGAAAGAGGCCGCCGTATTGAGCCGCGTGAGGGGTTTTTTATTGCGGGTATAGACGGTGACAAGCCCCAGGATCATGGCGGGAAGGCCGCCGGCTTCGATGGAGGCGGCGATCCAGTTGTGCTTCATGACCGTTTTGTTTTTTCGGGCCGCCCTTCGGCCAGGGAGAAACAGATTTTATTGATGAGGTAGAAAAGTCCCCCCCACACTTGCAAGAGAAGATCCATGATGGCTTCTTTATTTCCGATGAAGATGAGAGGGAATTAGCCCCTCTGGTTTCCGTTTAAGATGCCTTCTATGGTCAAAGTGACCAAAAAATTGGCCTCCGGCGGTCAAGGGCTGAGCCCTTGGAACCCAGGTTTGTAAATGCTAAGGGCCAAAGGCCCTTAGCATTTGCTTAAAAAAGGAACTATTCAGCGTCTAAAATCAAGATATACAGCCGTAAAGCAGATTACGGGTACTTTTCGTCCCTTGTATCAGATCGCATCATGCTTGTGAGACAAGATTCGCTTGTAAACAATTGTAGCCGTGCTGTTTGTCACGCTTTTCAAAAGCGTGGCTCCCGGCAGGGCCGCTGGAGGCTTTTTGCTTAAACGGCCAGTTTGTCCGGGCACTCTTTAAGGGTTTCGCAGATCTCACGATCAACGGGAGGCGCGGTCCTTCTCTTTAAGAGCAGGAGGTTCCCCAAGAGGATGAAGGCCAATCCGCAGAAGGCGGAGCCGCTCCACTGGTACCCTTCCCAGATGGTGGAGATGATA
>JABXKT010000224.1 GCA_013619155.1 Desulfobacteraceae bacterium | reverse complement strand
CCGAGGTCGATGACCTCGAAGCCGGCAGAACGGAGCATCAGGGCCACGATGTTTTTACCGATATCGTGGAGGTCGTCTTTTACGGTGGCGATGACCACTTTGCCCAGTTTCTGGTCGGCGTTGCCCGAGGCGAGCATGGCAGGCTCGATGATGGCGACGGCAGAGTCGGCCGCACGACCCGCAAGCATCAGTTCGGGCAGAAAGCAGTCGCTGTTGCTGAAACGCTCGCCCATGATATCGAGTCCCACGCGGATGCCGTAGGTGATGAGGTCAACGGGCTCAACGCCATCTGCAATGGCCTTGGTGGCGATCTCTGTGGCGCCGGCGGCGTTGAGGGAGGTGATGGCATCGCGAAGGGCGTCAAAATGAGTCTGTGACATGGTGTGCTCCTTGTTATTTCCCCTGATCGGGTGCAATTTTTTTTGTATGGCTCGGAATGAGATTGGGTCATTCCGCTAAAATTTGAGGTGTAAGGGACGGCTTGATGGGGGGCCGGCCCTTACACATGCGTCTTAAATCTGGACTATTTGATGGGGACGCCCATCTCCACGAGTTCCGCTTTCACCTCTTCGTACATCTTCTGGTAGAAGTCCTTGGGTGTATTGGTGTCGAGGTCGAACAATTCAGGGTAGGTCATGCCCAGGTCGGGCGTGTCCAGGGTATGCTCGTATTTTTCGAGGAGCTTGACGACGATGGGGCTTGCCTGGGCTCTGGTGAGCTGGCAGGCCGCGTCGGCCATCTCGGTGTGAAATTTGGCCTCTAAGGGGGTCATGCCATCCATTTTTACACCGGCTGCGGGGAAAGGCGTGCCTGTGGTGACACCGGAGGTAACGCCGGTAAGGATGTAGGCGGCAGACTGATAGAAATACTCTTTAGTCCCGGCACCGGCTGCGGAGTATCCGGAGTTGTAGGTGGCCAGGTAGATGTTTCGAGAGATGGCCTGTGAACCGAGTCCGAGGCCCCAGAGAAGCTGGCGCGTAGTGGAGATCGCCCCTTTTAAGGTGACGGGGAAGTTGAGGAAGTAGGTGGCGCCCAGCATGCAGGACATCATGGCGTAGGCGGTGACGCCGACGGCGACGCCTTCGGCTCCGCCGCAGTACCCGCCGAGAAGGGTACTGGCTTCCCCGGCGATGTTGCCACCGATTTCCTGAAGGAAACACATTTTGTCCAGGGTATCCTTCTTGAGCTTGAACTCGGGATAGAAGGCGCAGAGCCATCCGTCAGAGGTGCGAGTGCCGCAGTTGGGGTGGCTGGCCGCTATGGTGCTGACGGGGCCGCCGGAGGCGGGAACCACGTTGAAGACAGGGAAGCCGGGGCGTCCCGCATTTTCTGTGGCCTTTCTGGCCATCTTCATGTTGTGGATGCAGGCCATCACCTCCGAGGGGTGAAAGGGGACATCGGAGTCGCTTTCGGGGTCGTTCATGAGGGTGGGCACGGCCATGGAGTCGGCGCGATCGATGCGGGCGTAGCCTTCCACCAGCTTGAGGAAGAGCTCGTCGGTGCTGGTGTAGATACCGGAGCCGATGTGGCACCAGGGCCGGGAGTTCTCATCGGGCTTGCGGCAGCGCCACTCGCGGCGGCTCTCCTTCTCGCCACCGATGCAGCGGGGACGGGCAGAATCACTGATGGCGTGGAGAATTTCTTCTTTGGTGAATTTGACCACGCGGCCTGTGTCCTGGCAGTACATGCCGGTATTGACAAAGAACTCTAAGGCGGCTTGAAAGACGCGATCAGCCAGGTCGTCGTCTGACGAGACGGGGTCTGCGGGGGTGTACTTGATGTTGTATTTCTGGGCCACCTGCATGATCCCAGGGAAAACGACATTGATATCGAAGTCGTTTTCGTTCATTTCCTCGCCATTGAGGCATCGTCTGTAGATATCAATAATTTTCATACGCCTGTCTTCCATCAGAGGTTTTGTGGATCATTTGAGGGTCGGCTCCATCGGAGAGCCCACTTCTTACCAGTTATGGCCGCGGTGTCTGGAATCAACCTCGCGGATCTTTTTTTTTTAAGGCTCACCCCAGGGCTGCCACCGGGCTTTTAAAAGGGAGCCCGGTGTGTGGTCGTTTCTGGGGCCGTGTTACGCGTCGCTTAGTTTCATCTCCACGTAGTCGTTCACCGCTTTTTCGATCTCGGCATCCAGGATGCTCTCGGGAGCCTCGGCAAGGATCTTCTCCCAGCGCTCACGGGCCATGGTGCTGAAATCTTTGGATCCGGCATCGGCCCAGTTCTGATACGCCTCCTGGGTCGAAACGGTGGGGCGCCAGGGGTTTCGGAAGTTCATGACGGTGGTGGGCTCCATGAAGTAGGTGCCCCGGGGGCCGGCATTGATGATCTCGGAAACGGTGGTGTCTTTGTCCCAATCCCGGAGGCCGTCCAGCAGGCGGAGTACGCGTGAGAAGGCCTCTTCGCCGAGCATGATCTTCTCGTAGGAGGTGGAGTTCAGGGAGTCCAGGGAGCCAAAGCAGCCGTGGATCCAATGCGCACCGGCCATCACCGCGTGCATAAGGGTCTGCATGGTCTCCATGCCAGCCTGGGCGTCCACCACCTTGGCATCGGTAATACCGGCCATGATACGCACCGGAATTTTGTAGCGCTCCACAGCCATCTGGATGCTGAGGCCGTTGATCATGTTGGCCTCGGGGGAACCGTTGGCATAGAGGCCGGACTTCATGTCCGGACGGCAGGATGCCGGGCCCATGATATACGGGGTGCCGGGGTTAACCAGCTGAAGCAGGACGTTACCGGCCAGCATCTCGGCGTTCTGCATGACGGCGGCACCCATGGCGCTCATGGGAGCAGAGATGCCGCTCATGGCGCAGGTGAGGGTACAGATGGCCTGCTTCTTCTTGGCGTGCTCGATCATGGTCTGGAGGGGGGCCGCCGCGTAGGTGAGGGGACTCACCGGGTTGATGCTGGCGAACATGCAGGTGTGGTTATCGAGGTAGCCCTTTTCGCCCGTGGCAATTTCGAAGAGTTCGAAATACTCCTGAACCTCTTCGGTGGTGCCCACAAAGCTTCGAAGGGGTTTGTCGGTGGTACGGACCACCTCACGGAAGACGTGGAGGTGGGCCTTTTTCAGAGGGATGTCTGCGGGCTCCACGGGCCATCCACCGCCGATGTCACAGATTTCGCTGGATTGGATCAGCTTGTAGAAGTTGGAGAGGTCCTCCATGGTGCAGTCGCGGTATCCAGTTTTGATATCGTGGATACGGGTGGCCCCAAAGCTGGGGTCTGTGTGGGGGCGGCTCTGGCCTTCACCCACTAGAATGGTCTTCTCTTCATTGCGTCCGTGGAAGATGAAGGAGCTGGGGGCCTGCTCGATGCTCTTCTCGAGGATGGCACGGGGAATCTTGATGCGCCATCCGTCCACTTCACAGCCTCCGTCGGCCATGATCTGGCGGGCGGTTTCGTCTTCGAAATCAACACCGCAGGTCTCTAAGACCTCCACGGTGGCTTCGTGAATCTGGTCGAGCATTTCATCATCGGCAAGTCTAAATCTGTTGGATTTTAGCATCGAAAAAACAACCTCCTGAGTCGTGTGGTGCGGCGCTTATCGGATGGTGATCCGGCGGTGGCATCCACGGGCTAATGAACATGATCGATCTATGGTGTCCGACAGACCCCGCCGAACTTTTTTTTATTGTCGCCTGCCTGGTGTGACTGGCCGTATCGTGCGGTATGGTTTGCTTCGGTTTGAAGAATTTCTAACTTCTGTGACAAACGCGAAGGGGTGTTTTCCGGTCTTGGGAATGAGTGCGTTGAACGTGGGAGTAATCACCCGTATTGAGACGGATCTCTTATGGATGTAAGTCCTCTGTTTAAAACACTTTTCTTCTGATACCGGAGAGGGCTGCCTTGATTGCCATTTTCCCTCAAAACCATACATGCCAGTTTGCTCCCTTGCAGTGATTCTATTACTCGCAACATCCATGCCAGTTGCCAATTTATTTTTGCTAAATTCAAGGGAGAGAGATGAGGCTCGGGTCTGGCATCGGCCGGGGAGGCGTAAGGGGGCGGCGATTCATCCGCATTTCACCTGGAAAGGCGGGGTCACGTAAAATATAGAGGCCCACGTTTCATGAAAATGTGGGTCACTATTTCAGTGGTGCCTCGGAAAAGGCCCTGGTGGGCGCTCAACCTTTCAATGAGGGATGGCTCTCTTTGGTTGGCAAGGTCGGTGGATTGATTGATGATGACGGTCAAATAACTGACAAAGCAGTTTTGCTT
>JABXKT010000223.1 GCA_013619155.1 Desulfobacteraceae bacterium | reverse complement strand
TGGTAGGTCTCTCCCAGGCGTGCGATGAGGGTGTGGAGGTGTTCGGGGCTGCCGCTGCAGTGGCAGAACATGACCCGGGGGATCTTTGCCTTGAGGAGATAGTCCGTGGTTTTTTCTATGCGTGTCTCATCGGCCTCCACCAGATGGGTCCCGCCGATGACGGTATGGATGGGTTCATCGAAGTGGGCTCTTACCGTCTCCAGGATATTCACCACCCCTGGGTGAGCGCATCCGATGAGTACCACCAGCCCCTGGTCCGATTTCAAGACGAGAACCTGCTCGTCGGAGAAATCATCCACGCCGAAGGTCCCGTCTTTTTTCTCCACCACAAATTTTGGGTTGATGGGTTCAAAATCACACTCCCGGGAGAATCCTGAGACGGAGTAGATGCCCGGAAATACCTCGCTTACCGTCTCCTCTATCTCATGAATGGTCACTCCCCGGTTGAGGATATCGGCTCGGGTGAAGGCGTTGCCGTTGTACCGCAATCCCCCTAGGAAATTCTTACTATATTTTTTATGAAAAAAGCCGGGCTTCACGAAGAGTTCGGTGGGTGTATCACCTCTCTGCGACAGCCATGGGAGGTAGCCTCCGGAGTGGTCGTAATGGCCGTGGCTCATAAAAAGATGGGTGACCTGATCTGTGGGTACGCCTAAGGTATGGGCATTTTTTAGGAAGAGGCCGGTGGCGCCGGTGTCAAAGAGGCAGCGCATGGTATCGGTGACGATATAGAAAGAGAGGCCGTGTTCTGTATTCAGCTCTGTATTCTCTCCCAGGGAATTTTCCACAAGGGTTGTGACGGTTAGATTCATGGTGGATCTCCTTTCAGCTCCTTTTCTCGCGGGGCAGGGGTCAGGTGGTTGAATATTTTGACTGAATGATTAGATCATGAATCGGCCCTGGGGTAGATATATTTTTGAGGGTAAACCCCATCTCTAATAGGTGACTCTTGAAGTTTGACAGTGCCATCAGTAGACGTAGGCACTTTTTCATACATATTAACGGTTCATAACATGAAGCGAGACGCACTGAAACGAGGGATCGGGTGGCGATGTAAACACGCTGGTGTTCGAAACGATGATCAAAGCTAAAAGAAACCATCCGTAACCTGCTTTACGGTGGCACGCCTCGCCATCGGAGCTCGTGCCGTGACAGCGGGGGCCACCCTTTTACAAAAGGTTGCCAAATAGGATTTAATAGTGACCATGACGGGCCTAAAGGCCCGTCATGGTCACAAACCTGGGGTCCAGGGGCTTTATTCCCTGGCCGCCGGAGGCTCAGTTTTTAAGGCAACGTTAACCATAGACGGCCTTTTTTCTTATCTGTCGAGGAGTACCCGGAGCAGGGTCTCTTTGAAATCGGAGAAGCGGTAGGGTTTGACGGCGATGGCCTTGATGCCGAAATTTTCGTAGCAGGACATGATGGGATCGCTGGCGTAACCACTGGAGAGGATGATTCGGGCGCTGGAGTCCATGGCGAGGATCTTCTTCGAGACCTCCTTGCCTCCCATACCTCCGGGAATGGTCAGGTCCAGAATCACCACGTCATAGGGCGTGCCCTCATCCAGTTTCTTCTTATAGGCGTCAACGGTTTCATGCCCCTCCACGGTGAAGGTGACCTCAAAGCCCAGTTTTTTCAGGATGGTCGCTAATATTTTTCGGATCACCACTTGGTCATCGAGGACGAGGATGTGAACCTGTAAGGCGTGGGTATCGATCAGGAACTCCAGTCTCTTGTCGATGGGGTGGGGCAGGGGTTCAGCGCTGGCCGGGAGATCGATGGTGAAGGTGGTGCCCTCCATGAGTTTTGACTTCACCTTGATGGTCCCTTTATGTTTGGTGATGATGGCGTAGGTGGTGGCCAGGCCCAGGCCGCTGCCCATCTTCTTGGTGGTGAAGTACGGGTCGAAGATCTTATCCATATGCTCGGGGGCGATGCCCGTGCCCATATCCTTGACGACGATGCGGACCCACCGTCCCTGTGCTTTTTCGATATTTTTTGCGGTGAGGGTGATGAGGCCTCCGGTGGTCATGGACTGATGGGCATTGATGATGAGGTTGCTCATCACCTGACTGAGTTGCCCCTTGTCTGCAGAGACGGACCAGAGGTTGTCGTCGATGGCTGTCTCCAGTTTGGTGTTGAGGCCATGGGCCGTAAATGAGGCGGCATCGGCGAGGGCTTTCCCGATATTGATGATGCGTCTCACCGGTTTCTCGTTCTTGGAGAAGGTGAGGAACTGGCTGGTCAGGGCCACGGCGGCATCCATGGACTCTTCGGCATAGCTTAGGTACTCATGGGCCCGATGCGCTTCGGATAGTTCCATCTTTGCCATGGAGATGTTGCCGTAGACGCCGGTAAGCAGATTGTTGAAATCGTGGGCGATACCTCCTGCCAGGATGCCCAGAGACTCGAGTTTTTTGATGCGTAAGAGCTCGGCCTCGGCCTTTACCTTGTCGGTGATATCCCGGAATACGAAGACCATACCCGTGGTCTCTTTCGCCTCATCGCGTATGGGGGAGACGCTGTAGTGAATACGGCAGGGGGTATGTGTTTTGGAGATGAGAATCGCCTCATGGGTGGTGGCCTCTGTTTCGAATCTCTCATCGGTGGAGGCGTCCACGGGGACCTCAAGGGGGGAGGTGTCGATGGACTCTAAGTGAAAAATCGTGTCGATGGCCTCTCCTTCGGCCTCGACGCGGGACCACCCCGTGAGGGTCACGGCCACCGGGTTGAGATGGGTGACCCGCCCCCTTGTATCGGTGGCCAGTACCCCGTCACCGATGGAGTTCAAGGTGATGCGCAGGTTCTCGTTGCTCTCCTGGATTTGCCGGGTCTGATGGCTGACTTGTTTTCTTAAGCTGCTCGTCCAGGCCCAGAGGAGAAATATAACCGATAAAACGATGCCCGCACCTATTTCGAGGGTGATGATCAGGGCGTAGGGGAGTTCGCTGTGGCCGGTGCTGACCCATCGATGGTAGATTTCACGCCGCCGCCGGGGTGAAATATGTTCCATTGTTTTTTCTAAGATACTGAAGAGTATGGGATCGGTCATGGAGGTGGCCAGGGAGAGGCGATTGAGAAACTGGGTCTGGCCTGCTATCTGGAGGTTGGTGAGCCCCAGGGCGTCGATGAGGTACGAGGCCTCCATCTGATTGATCACCATGGCGTCACAGCTTCCCGAGGATACGGAGTGAAGGCCTTTGAGGCTCGTTTTAACGGGAGTTGGGATGATATGGGGGTAGTAACGACGCAGATCGTCATTGACGGCATAATTTTTTACCACACACAGTGTCTTATCGTTGAATTCGGCGATGGATGCGGCTTGGTTGCTCTTTTGAGTGACGATGGCATAGGGTATTTTGACCACGGGGTCGGTAAAGGTGAGGTACCGGGCACGTTCATCCGTGCGATTGATGCCAAGGATGATGAAGCGGTTGTGGGTCTGGGCATGGGCGAGCAGATCGCTCCAGATGGGGAATTCACGAAGGGTGAATCGAAGGTTTAGTTTGGCCTCGACTTCGTGGAGGTAGTCGATGAACAATCCCGTGTACTGGCCATTTTCATCGTGGAAGACGTAAGGGGGGAGATCATCTTCGATGAGCACCTCCAGCTCTTCTTCATGGGTCTCCAGCCAGCTTCTCTCCTCTTGGGTCAAGAAGAATATATGCTCCCGCTGGCAGGTGGCCCCCAAGAGGAGGGCAAAGAGCATGATGATGAAAAGAGCCTTGCGAAGGCGTCGCCATTTAAAATGATGTACGGGGGTCTCGGGCATGGTGAAGGGGTCCGAATATGGAGTGAATAATCGTTAAGGTATCACAAACCCTCCCCGGGTTGAAAGGCAAGGGAGGTGCCGATGCGGATTGGGTCTGGATGAAAAGTGAGGATAGGCCCGGCGGGTGGGGTTGATGCCCTTTGTTCGTGGCAAGACCCTTTCATGGGTTTTTTTGATGATTTTTCTTTTTTTATCCCCATGGGTGGTGGCCGAGCCCCCATGGGGGGCTAATTTTTGTCTGATTTTATAAAGACGGGTTTAACACGCTGGTTTTATAAAGTGTCCTTGAACGAATTTCGCCCCCCTCGCCGCCGGAGGCCGTACGGTGAAAGTTTGCCTCCGGCGGCCCTGCCGGGAGCCACCCTTTTACAAAAGGGTGCCACACAGGTTTTAATAGTGCCCATGACGGGCCTTTGGCCCGTCATGGGCACTCACTTGGGGTCCAGGGGATTTATTCCCTGGCCGCCGGAGGCATGTTTTTTGGTCACTTT
>JABXKT010000222.1 GCA_013619155.1 Desulfobacteraceae bacterium | reverse complement strand
AATCTCCCGCTCAAACATATGAAAGGGGGGGCATTCACAGGTGAGGGCCGGATAGCTCTCCGGAGCATCGCAGCATGCCACCCAGAGGGAGTCGGTTCTTAAAACGGCCATCAACTGGAGGGCCCCTTTCTGCTCATAGGCAAAAAAATGAACCACCTTCCCGCCATTTCCCACTATCTTCAAGGCGTCTCGGCGAAAATCATCGAAAGAGAGATGAGGCAATGCTGCCCTCTCCACCGCCACACCCGGGGTGATCTTTAAAAAAAATGTCTCCATCAAAAGCCTCCGCCGATAGAATTTACCGCCACAACAATCGTCTCATACAAGGTCTCCGGCATCCAAAACGACAACACCACAGAGGTCAACAACAGCACATACTGGGGCCATAGCATATTTTTGGGTACATGGATGCGATGTTTTGTTTTTGTTTCAGCAAAGGATATTTTCATGATCTGATTTGCTAACCCGGCAAAAATCACACAGATGCTTATCATAAATATGACTGCTTCTAACTGGTGACCGGTCCGAAATGCACCAATGATAATGAGCATCTCTCCTATAAACATTCCGAAGGGAGGAAAACCGGTAATGGCGATAAACCCACCGAAAAACGCCACAAAGGTTCGTGGCATACGACTCACCAGCTCGCCTATATTTTCAATAATCTTACACCCGTAACCCTGCATAATATTGCCCGATGTAAGGAAGAGGGAGGACTTAATCAGGCTGTGATGGATCAGGCAGATCATCGCTCCATAGGCACCGATGCCACCGATGCCGGTTCCGAATGCAACAATACCCATATTCTCGATACTCGAATAGGCGAGAAGCCTTTTGTACTCGGTCTGTTTGAGAATAAACGTTGCTGCGGCCAGAATCGAGATCAGCCCGAAGATCATGAGAATCTTACCGGAAAAATCACCCAGGCCTGCGGCATGCATGATTTGATTGGTTTTGAATATGCCAAGATACGCACAGTTTATCAGTACACCGGATAAGAGGGCCGATGCAGGACTGGGCGCCTCGCTGTAGGCATCCGGCATCCACGTATGCATGGGGGCCAGGCCCATCTTTGTACCGTATCCCACGAGGATAAAGACAAAACCGGCCTTCAGCCATCTGGGGTCCATACTTTTTGCAACGGCTGTCATACCTGAAAATGAGGCCGGAGCATCAATATGTCCAGCATCCATGGCCACTCTAAGCAGTACCGAACCCAAGAGAGCCATGGCAATACCAACAGAGCATACCACTACGTATTTCCATGTGGCTTCAAGGGCTTCCGCTGTCCTGTATGTATAGATAAGCGGTGCACTGGCAAGGGTCGTTGCTTCGATGGCAATCCACATCACAATGATATGATCGGAAAGAGTGACCATGGTCATCGTGGATAAAAAAATCAGCATGGAGCCGATAAAGATCCTCTCAGACTGAATCTCGGCTTTTTCCAGATAGGAGACCGAGTAAATTGAGATCAGAAAGAAGAGAAGAGAGATCACGATCAGGGAGAGCATCCCCTCGGCCGTGACGGCAAAATAGGCCTTAAAGATGGCCTCGGGTCGTTTAACCCACAAGGAGATAGATAAGAAGAGGTGAATGACACCAATCACCACCAAGAGCTGGCGCCCGTAAACTTTGGGAATAAAAAATGCCAGCAACCCCGCCATAAAGGATATGAGAATAATAAGCTCAACCATGAATCAATCACCTATTCCTTTAATGTTCTTAATAGTGCCGTGTCCATATCATCAAACGTATGTTTGATATTCTGAAGAATAATGGCCATGATCATTACGGCCGCCAGCACATCGAGAAGAATTCCGAATTCAACAATATGGCGGGAGTGTATCGAGAAGGTCGTTCCAGCAAGATAGATTCCATTTTCCATCATGATATAGCCCAGCACCATGGCGATGGCATTCCTTCGTGCGATGAGAAGGAACATCCCCCCCACGAGAAGGGTGATGGTGGTGGACAAAAGAAGGGCACTGTCACTGATGGAGGGGACCACAAAGTTTCGACTGACCAGTGTGGCCGCAGCGATTAATATAAGGCCGATCAGTATGGATGCGTTAAATCCGATGATGGGCTCCACCTCACGCCGTATCGCCACCTTCTTGATGGCCAGATAAATGCACAATGGAATAATGACACCCCGAATGACCATGGTAATCAGGGTAAAGACAATCTCACCGGTGGCCATCTCATGGCCCAACAACAGAGGGACAATGGAGACGATAACCCCTTGAAAAGCAAGCACCTTGATGAGGCCTGGCAAGAGACTGGTCCCAAAGGAGAATAGAATCGAGAGCAGCACAAGGGATAAGATGGTATCGAGGGGTCCTATCATTTGATAAACTCCATGGTGATGATGATGGCAAAAAAGGCCAGGACAAAAGAACTTAAAACAAATCGTGGCACCGTATCCATTCTAAAGCGTGCTATCACCGACTCGGTGACCCCCACGGTCACATAGACCAGTAGCAGCGACCCGGCAAAAACGCCCATATTAGGAAGTAGATGTCCCATGTCGAAGGGACAGATCAATCGGGCCACAAGGGATGCGTAGAAAAAAAGTTTACAAAAAGATCCCAGCTCGATGAGTCCCAGATCCGGGCCACTGTGATCGAGGACCATCACCTCATGGATCATGGTGAGCTCCAGGTGAGTCGTCGGGTCATCCACGGGAACACGGGAGTTTTCCGTCAGCAATACAATAAAAAGGGAGACAACCACAAAGAAGAGGGAGGAACCGGCCATATGCCAGAGAGCCAAGGGCCGGGTTTCGGCAAAATAGGCAGCCAGACTCAACTCGCCGGTGAGTTTGTAAAACAGGACGAGGAGCATAAACATGGTGGCTTCGCAGATAATGGGGAAAAAAGCTTCCCGTGCCGCCCCCATCCCCTCGAAGGGAGAGGCGGTGTCCATGGCGGCGGCGATGGTGAAAAATCGACCCAACCCCAGGAGATAAAAGATAAAAATCACATCCCCGTCAAAAGAGACCAGGGCCCGGTGTCCGGCGATGGGAAGAAATAGAAGCACCGTTAAGGTGGCACACAAGGAGACCATAGGCCCCAGCTTAAAAATAAATGTCGTGCTGGTGCTGTACACCGAGCTCTTCTTGAAGAGCTTTGAAAGGGTTTGGTAATTGATCAGCAGAGACGGCCCCTTTTTCCCACCGAAAAAGGCTTTAATCTTTAGAATGATCGCCGAAAAGAACGGTGCCAGTAAAATCCCCAGCAACCAGAGTATCATTGATTCAATCATCATACATTTCTCACCTGTTGGAGTTGATGCCATCGTAAAAAATCGATGTCTCCCACATCAAGAGTCCTCTTGACTTAGGGATCGCAACTTTTCACTGAGCCTTCGGGGTTAAATAAAAAACAACAAGGCAACAATGGCCAGAAGGATATAACCGACGTAGAGATGAATATCACCATGCTGAATCCACCGGAGCTTATCGAAAATAGCCAGTATCGGTTTCACAATAATGGTAACCATATAAAGTTCGGCAATATCATTGACATGACTTTTAAAATGGGTTTTCTCTGGAAACACACCCTCCACAGCCGGATGGTCTTGGCTCACAGGGACCAGGGGCTTAAAAAAATCGACGATGGAGGCGGCATAGGAGGTGCCGGTGTACTGAATTTTCGCCGTACCCTGGGTAAAACCACACCCCCAGGTACCGGACTGTTCAACGCTCTTATCCCTATACAAGAAATACCGGGTGAGAAAGATAAGGGCAAAAAGAGTCATAAAAAGAGCAGAAGCGCGGGTAATGTTTCCCGTCATGTGAAGAAAAGGGTCCAAGGAGAGATGGGCAAATCCCGGCCCAATAGAGGAGGCCCCTTTAAAGGCCATAAGAAAAAAGGGTCGGGGAAAGAGACCGATCATCACGCAGGCCCCGGCCAGTGCCACCATAGATCCCACCATGGCTGGCCCCTTCTCATCGGCCCCTTGGGCAAGAGGCGTTCGTGCTTCCCCTTGGAAGACCACCCCCAGTACCTTTGTAAAACAGGCCAGAGAGAGTCCCCCGATAATGGCCAGGCTGACGATGGCAAAATGGCTGAGAATAAAGTCCATCCGATCCAGACCCACCCCTTTGAAGGCACCGAGATAGATGAAGAACTCTCCGGCAAAACCGTTTAAAAGGGGGAGCCCCGAGATCGCCAGGGAGCCGATGAGAAAGGTAATACCGGTCACCCGCATGGTCTTCATCAACCCACCCAGGGCATCGATGGTCCGCGTCCCCGTTTTTTGAATCACAATCCCCGCCCCCATAAAGAGC
>JABXKT010000049.1 GCA_013619155.1 Desulfobacteraceae bacterium | reverse complement strand
GCCTTTCAGTAGGCCTTCCGGGGGGCTTTTTTGCTTTACTTGAGGGGGCGTTGTTGTTACATGTAAATCACTCGATTTAAGGGAAAATCGATTGATTTGGCATTATGTTGCGCAAACCAAGGAGGCTTTTGAACCAATGGATAAAGCACAGAAGACTGGTATTATGATCTTTTCTGGCGTTCCGGCCATCATGGGCGGTGGCATCGTGTTCGCCCTTTTCGGCCACGCCCTACTTCCCGTTGTGATTTATGAAACGCTGCTTTTTGCAGGTGTTATTAATTTCCTTCGAAAGTAGCTCCATTTTGTCGGAGGAGGGTGATGAGGGACGGATGTCTTTCGTTTCACTCTTTTTCGGCCTCTTTTAGCCCCGATCCGGTCCTTATGGGCCACTAACTGGGGTGGTGGATCTTTGGACTATGATGGACAAGACACCCCGGGATCTGATTCTCTGGTTTTTCCTGATACTCTTTATTATCTCCTTTTTTCTCTTGGGGAAACTTCTCTGGCCTTTTATTTCGGTAATTGTCATGGGAACCGTGGTGAGCGGTGTTTTTTATCCCGTCTATCGCGTCTTGAGAAAAAAAATTCCGTCTCGGTACGCCTCATTCCTCACGTGCCTTCTTATTTTTCTGGTTCTTTTTGTGCCCACCGTTCTCTTTGTGGGGGTCTTGGCCAATGAGATTCATAATTTTTATGTGAAGGCTCTGAGTGCAGAGATCGTGGAGGTGGTGAAGCATTTTTTCGTCTCCCGAAATATCCTGGGGCGAATTAATATGGTCCTTGCCAATTTCGATTTGAATCTCACCTTCGATGAGGTGATGCAGCCCATCGCCGATATGGGCACATCGGTGGGGATGACCCTATTAAACCAAGCCAACGCCATAGCGTCCAACCTGGTTAAGTTTGTGATCCATTTTTTTTTGATGTTGATTATTATCTACTATCTGCTTCTGGATGGTCACCTGCTTCTTGGGTACATCATCGAACTCTCCCCCTTGCCGTATGATCAAGATATTAAACTGATGAACAAGTTTAAGGATATGGCCGGTGCTGTTCTGGTGGTCAACGGTATCAGCGGAATAATTCAAGGGGTGGTGGGCGGCTTTGTCCTCGCTTTTTTTGGATTTAAATCCCCCATTCTCTGGGGGGTCGCCATGGCTTTTTTTGCATTTTTACCCATTGTGGGCATCGGAATTATCCTCATGCCTGCCGTTCTCTGGCTTGTTTTTGAAGGGCGTATGGGGGCAGGAATAGTTGTGATGGTTATCTATGCGGTCCTCTCTGGCGGGGTGGAGTATCTGCTTAAGCCCGCGGTGGTGGGCAAGCATATTAAGATGCATACCTTGTTGGTTTTTTTAGGGATTATTGGTGGACTTCAGTTATTCGGTATTCTTGGGATTATCTATGGACCCCTTGTGATCACGTTTTTTTTGACCTTATCGGATATATATAATAAGAGTTACAAAAGCCTTGTGGAACCCGAAGGACGAAAACGGATTCATTTTGATGAGGTCTCGGGAGAAATCCATGACGGGTAGCCACTCTCATGAGGGTGGCTTTTTCCTGTAAAGCTTGCGAAGCCAAGCTCTTCTTAATCCTCGATGACATATTAATGCAGCGTTTGCGAGGCCGTCATGAATATCCGGTTTTCGGGTACAGGTGCCATTGCGACTTTGGACATGCACGTTAGCAGATGAAGGTAGTGAACTCTATGACTCAACTGGAAAGCTCTTCACATATTAGCCTCGAGACGGAGATGAAAAAATCGTATCTCGAGTATGCCATGAGTGTCATCATCGGCAGGGCCCTGCCCGATGTTCGAGATGGCCTCAAACCGGTACACCGTAGGTCTCTTTTTGCCATGCGGGAGTTGAAGAACGATTGGAACAAGCCCTACAAGAAGTCCGCGCGTATCGTCGGTGATGTGATCGGTAAGTATCATCCCCATGGAGATACCGCCGTATATGACACCATTGTACGAATGGCCCAGGATTTTTCTCTTCGTTACACCTTGGTCGATGGTCAGGGAAACTTCGGCAGCATCGATGGAGACTCGGCCGCAGCCATGCGATATACAGAGGTGCGCATGCGGCGTATCGCCCATGAGCTCCTCTCCGATTTGGACAAAGAGACCGTGGATTGGGTGGCCAACTACGATGAATCTCTCCATGAACCCGCCGTGCTTCCCGCCAAATTTCCCAACCTTTTGGTGAACGGATCGTCCGGTATTGCTGTCGGCATGACCACCAATATTCCTCCCCATAACCTGGGCGAGGTCATCGATGGCGTGTGTGCCCTCATCGATCATCCGGAGCTTACCAGTGAAGATCTCATGGCGTATATTCCGGGCCCGGATTTTCCCACCCATGGGATTATCTATGGCCGTAAGGGAATTCATGAGGCTTACACCGGTGGCAAGGGGATCATTAAGGTTCGCGCCAAGGTGGAGATTGAAAAGGATAAGAAGGACAATGGGGAGACCATTGTCGTTACGGAATTGCCCTATCAGGTCAACAAGGCGCGTCTCGTCGAGAAGATTGCCGAGCTCGTAAAGGCCAAGGTGATCGAGGGGATTCGTTATGTCCGCGATGAATCGGATCGTAAGGGGATGCGCATCGCCATGGGGGTGAAGCGCGAACATATGGGAGAGGTGGTGATCAACCAGCTCTTCAAGCACACCCAGATGCAGAACAGCTTTGGTATCATCATGCTTGCCGTGGTGAACAACCGGCCCGAGCTTCTCACCCTGCGAGAGCTCTTGGACCACTTTATTCTGCATAGAAAAGAGGTGGTGGTTCGTCGCACCATGTACGACCTGCGCAAAGCCGAGGCCCGGGCTCATATCTTAGAAGGTCTCAAGATCGCCCTGGATAATATCGATGAAGTGGTGGCGCTGATTCGCAAGTCGAAAAACCCGGTGGAAGCCAAGGGGGGATTGAAAGATCGCTTTGGCCTCTCAGATATTCAGGCCCAGGCGATTCTCGATATGCGCCTTCAGCGTCTGACCGGTCTGGAACGGGATAAGATCTTAGACGAGTACAACGGGGTCTTAAAGGATATCTCCTGGTTCAAGGAGATCTTGGGCAGCCAGCGCATAGTGCTCAACATCATCAAAGAAGAGCTCGTGACCATCCGTGAGGAGTTTGTCGACGAGCGTCGCACGAAGATCGTTGAGGCCACCGGTAATATCTCCATCGAAGACCTCATCGAAGAAGAGGACATGGTGGTGACCGTCTCCACACGGGGGTATATTAAGCGGACCCCCATCACTGTCTATGAGAGTCAGAGGCGAGGTGGCAAGGGGCGCATGGCCATGCCCACCCGGGATGATGATTTTGTGGAGAAACTCTTTGTGGCCTCCACCCATCATATGTTTCTCTTCTTCACCAACTTAGGCAGAGTGTACTGGAGTAAGGTATACGAACTTCCCCAGGCGAGCCGGACCAGCAAGGGACGTGCCATCGTCAATTTTCTTAATTTTGCGGAAGGCGAGAAGCTTACCACGGTGCTGGCCGTTCCAAAATTTGAGGCGGATCACTTCGTGGTCGTGGCCACTCGAAATGGTACGGTGAAGAAGACCGATCTCATGGCGTACAGTCGTCCTCGTCAGGGCGGTATCATTGCCGTGGGGCTGGCCGATGGCGATGAATTGGTCTCTGCCCGTCTCTCCGATGGTACCATGGATGTACTCATGGCGACCCGTGAGGGCAAGGCGGTTCGTTTTAAAGAGACCGATGTCCGTAGCTCCGGGCGGAGTGCCAAAGGGGTTCGGGGCGTGCGTCTCTCGGGGACCGACTCTCTGGTGAGTATGGAGATTCTCGATGCCGGTGAGAAGGTGCTCATGGTGACCGAAAACGGGTTCGGTAAGCGAACTCCTGTGGAGGAGTATCCTCTGCGCGGTCGGGGAGGCAAGGGGGTTATCTCCATTAAAACCTCTCAGCGAAATGGCAAGGTGGCATCCCTGCTTCTCGTCGATGATGAAGATGACGTCATGATGATGACCAATAGCGGTAAGCTGATTCGGATTCACGTCCAGGATGTCTCGGTGGTGAGCCGAAACACCCAAGGGGTCAAACTCTTTGGGCTCGATAATGGCGAGCATATGGCCGGTGCGGTGCGCTTGCCATGGAGCGAAGATGAAGAGGATGATGTCCCGGAAGGGGATGGCTTATCTTCCGATGCGGAACCCGATGATGGTGTGGCGCCCTTTGATGCCACAGACGACGAATAAATCATAAACGAGAAATGGCGGAGCGTGCTCCGCCATTTCTCGTTTATGGCTCTTTTTTTTGCTTTAGATCTCCTGGGATGTATTCGAACATCATCATGGGTACCGGAGCCTTTTTCCGTTATTTTAAGTAAGGGACCATTTTTTAAAAAAAGCGACTCACGTGAGTCACTCACTGAAATAGCGACCCCGAAGGATTTTTATCCTGTAATGGTGGGGGGCTTTGGGTTGGGGCCATTATTTATACAGAAAGCAGAGGAATGATGACTGAAAAAACGATGAGTATAGGTGTGGTGGGTGGCGGCAGCTGGGGCACGGCCCTGGCTTTTCTTTTGGCGGAAAATGGGTTTGATCTGGACCTCTGGATGTTTGAGGAGGAGGTGCGGGATCATATTTTGGCGGAGCGCGAAAATAAGGTATTTTTGCCCGGTGCGAAACTGCCTGAAAGTATTACCCCCACCTGTGATTTGAAGCAGGCTGTCTCTGGTAAAGATCTGGTGCTTGTGGTGGTTCCATCTCACCATATGCGCAATATCGCCAGTGAAATGGCCCCCTATATGGACGCGAAGACCATTGTTGTGACGGCCTCCAAGGGAATTGAAAATAAGACCCACCTCACCATGACAGGGGTGCTTGCCGAGTGTCTTCCCCAGATTCCTCCGGGACAGATCACCGTTCTCTCCGGCCCCAGTTTTGCCAAAGAGGTGGCCGCCCGGGTTCCCACCGTGGTGGCGGTGGCCGGTAAGGATCTTGCGGTGACCCAAAAAGTACAAGCGGTCTTTGCCTCATCTGTCTTCAGGGTCTATATTAACTCCGATCCCATCGGGGTTGAGGTGGGGGGGGCCATGAAAAACGTCATCGCCATTGCGGCCGGCATGTGTGACGGTATGGACGCCGGCCTGAATCCCAGGGCCGCCCTGATTACGCGAGGGCTCGCCGAGATGACACGTCTTGGGGTGACTTTAGGGGCTGAGCCCCTCACATTCTCGGGCCTTGCCGGGGTGGGGGACCTGATCTTGACCTGTACGGGAAGTTTAAGCCGAAACCACACCGTGGGGATGAAGATCGCCCAGGGAAAGAGTCTCGACGAGATCTTAGATGAGATGCGCATGGTGGCCGAAGGGGTGAAAACCACCCGCTCGGTCTACAACCTCTCCCACAAGCTGGGGGTGGAGTTGCCCATCTGTAATGAGGTGTATCATATTCTCTTTGACGGTCGGAATCCGGTGGAGTCCATCAATCGACTCATGACCCGGGATCTGAAACACGAAATGGTGCTTTAGCCCCCATGGGCTCTGGACGAAATGCGCCCCTTAAGACGGGGCGCATTTTAATCGGGGCCCCACCTAAGGGCAAAGCGCCCTTAGGTGGGGCCCGGTATTGTTTTATGGATGATGTTTTATCCTAGAAGAGCCCTGCTCATACATTTGTGTGCTCAATTTTTTAGAAAGTTGGCCTGCCGGTATCTCGTGTCCGGTGGCCCTCATTTGCATGTGAGGAGACTTTCAGATGGTGACAGACGGGACGGATGATCGAAAGGGGCATCGGCAGCGCTTGCGGGAGCGGTTTCTTGCTGGGGGCTTAGAGGGGTTTCATGATTACGAGGTGGTGGAACTTTTACTGACGCTCTCCACGCCCCGAAAAGACTGCAAGGGGACCGCCAAGGCGGTCTTGAAACGTTTTGGATCGCTTCCCGCTCTTTTTGAGGCGGAGCAAGGTGAGATTATGGCGATCCCCGGTATTGGCGCCATCAATTTTCTCACCTTACGTCTCATCCGGGAGGTGGCCGCCCGGTATTTAGAGGCGCGGATGGTTTGTGACGCCCCCATTTTAAACTCCCAGGCGCTCCTCGATTTTTTGACCCTTAAGATTGGCCATAGGCGGCGGGAGTGTTTTTTGGCCATTTTTCTAAACGCCAAAAATCATGTGGTGGCCACCGAGATCCTGTTTGAAGGGAGTCTCACCTCCAGTGCCGTTTACCCACGGGAGGTGGTGAGCGCTGCCATGGCCCATAAGGCGGCGGCGGTTATTTTTGCCCACAACCATCCGTCTGGGGTGCCCGAACCCTCCGATGAAGATCTTCATATCACAAAAAAATTGGTGAACGCATTGAGAATCATGAATATTACGGTTCATGAGCATCTGGTCATCGGAGCCGCCGGGCACTATAGTTTTGCGGAACATGGCTATATCGAGCGATTTGTCCGTGAGGCGAAGGCATCGATCTGAGAACCGTGAAAAGGAGCTGAGCGTGATGACAGACGAGATGACGAGGCCCGTATGTTTTGGGGTTCTTGAGACGGTGTTTCCCATGGGGAAGAAGGGCCTGCGCCACTCTCCCGACGGCTGTATGGCATGCCCCCATAAGACCCCCTGCCTGCGGGAGGCACTCACCTTCGACCCGGGGGCCAAGGAGGTGACGGCGGAGCGTGTGGATCGTGCCTATGCATCGGGGAATCTCTCTTTTTTATCCCGATGGGCCCGGAAAAAATCCCTGGCCGGGAAAAATAAAACCTAAAAGTTGCATTCACCGCTTTGTGTCATGGCCAAAACGCTACTATTACGAGTATTTATGATGTGTTCTGCTGGTCATCAAAGTTACGGCAGCCGAAAATGCAAAAATTGGCTCACCCTTCGGGAACGCCCTTTGACAGGATCTGCAGCGTTACCAGACAATTACGGTAAAATACTACAGCGGCATGTCTGGCGCCTTGCATATCCGGCCAAAGGACGCTTGCAACTTTTAGGTAAAACATAAAAAAAAGAGAATCACCGCAGCCCTTGTCGTCCATCGTCTCCGAACATAGGGCCTCATGGATTTTTACACCCGTGGCGTGTCTGCCATCGTCGGTCCACCACCCCCGAAAATCCGTCACATTTTGTGATAAATTCCCCGATATTGTGAAGAGAGATGAGGTCCCCGGTATTATCTCCGTTGTAAATGCCCGAAGAGGCGGATGGGGCTTTTTTTGGCCCGAAACCATTTTTGCGGTATTTGTTTGATAAAAAAAGCGCCGTAAAAATTTTCTGATAACAGGAACACGTGCCTGTCAGACGTTTTTTAGCGAATGTGAAGGGCCAAAGGCCCTTCACATTCAAAATATGGGGTCCAGGGGATTTATCCCCTGGCCGCCGGAGGCTCGGCTTTTCACGTCCATTTTAACCATAGAAGGCATCTTTTACCCGTAGGCTGAATAGCTGAATAGTGACATTTTTTTTAAAATAATGACGGCAAACGTCTGGCGTCTTCAAAGGCAGGCGGAGGCTTTAAAAGAAGAGCTGAATAACCCTATTTTTAAGGAATTGTGTGATGAAGACAATTAAGGAAATCGATATTACGGGAAAGCGGGTCTTTATCCGTGTGGATTTTAACGTGCCCATGGATGCGGCCCAGTCGATTACCGATGATATTCGTATCCGCACCTCGTTGCCCACTATTGTCTATGCCCTGGAGCAGGGGGCCAAGGTGATCCTTGCGTCTCACTTGGGACGTCCCAAGGGCAAGAGAGTTCCCGAGATGAGTCTGGCTCCGGTGGCAAAACACCTGGAGGGGCTCCTGGGGCGATCTGTTGTCATGGCACCGGATTGCGTGGGAGAAGAGACCGAGGCTATGGTGGCCTCCATGAAAGGCGGCGAGGTCCTTCTCCTGGAGAACCTTCGCTACCATGATGAAGAGCAGGCCAATGATGCCCTGTTTGCCTCACGACTTGCGGGGTTATGCGAGGTCTATATTAACAACGCCTTTGCCGTCTCCCACCGGGTCCATGCATCGGTGGCCGCCATTACCGAGACAGTTGCCGAGAAGGGGGCCGGTCTTCTCCTGGAGACGGAGATCGATTTTTACAACAAGGCCATGGAGGCGCCGGTACGTCCCCTTGTGGCGATTATCGGTGGGGCCAAGATCTCCAGTAAGCTCGGTGCCCTGACCAATATGCTCGGTGTGGTGGATAAGGTCATCATCGGTGGGGCCATGGCCAGCACCTTCCTCAAGGCCCAGGGTCTCTTTATGGGGAACTCCCTGGTCGAAGATGATATGCTGGCCAGTGCCCTGGCTGTGATTACCACATGCCGCCAGAAGGGGATTCCCCTTTACCTTCCCCTAGATGGGGTGGTGGCCCGTGAGTTTAGCGCCGAGGCAGATTATGAGGTGGTGCCTGTGGATGCCATTTCTGAAGGGACCATGATGCTCGATATCGGTCCAGAGACTGGCGCAGTTTACGCTCAGGTCGTCAAAGAGGCCAAGACCATCGTCTGGAATGGCCCCATGGGGGCCTTTGAGATGGCACCTTTTAGCCATGGTACCCTGAATTTGGTGAAGGCTGTGGCCGAGGCGGATGCTTTGACCGTTGTGGGGGGCGGTGATACCGATGTGGCGCTCCATATGGCCGGTGCCCAGGATAAGGTATCGTATATCTCCACGGGAGGGGGGGCCTTTTTGACCCTCATGGAGGGAAAGCCCCTTCCGGGCGTGACGTACCTTGAGGTTTGATGGATGAAATGGCTCGAATTTTGGTGATGAAATTCTCTGAAAAACACCAATTTTGTGCGATAATGAGATGAAATAGGCGGCCCTGAAACTTTGCTTTTCAATTTGGGGCCGCTTTTTATTTTGAATGGGACTCTTAAAACACATTGAAATAGCAGCCTATCTTCCCTTTGACTTTTGCTATTTTGTTGACCCATTTGAGCTGCTATGGTACTAATCAAGGGTATTTGCATAGGCTATGATCCGCTGAAACGTCGGGTCACAGGATTTGCATTGGAGAGTAAGAGTGAACGCATTTCCACGTCTGCGGGGACTTCCCTACATAGAAAGAAATCAGCGTCTTATCGTTTTTGTTAAAAAAAACGCTGACACCACTGTACCTCTTCTATAGCGCCCGGTGATCTCCCTTCGATCGATGTGGGCGTTTTTGATATCCAGATCACATATATATGTAAATAATACCTAAATGACGCCGAACCATGCTTTTCATGGGGGGCGATATACCTTTGATGGGGGGTCCTTTGGGATACTGGGGCTATAGGGAAGAGCTTAGCCGCGCCCATAAATTGAGGCGCATCTACTACGAAGTTTTGCGGGACGATCTCGATGAGTTCGTGCTGCAATATGGCTTGGTGGAGTCGTACGATAATTTTAAAACAAATAACATAGAGTACCCCTTTGTTGAACGGCGAGAGTTGAAGCCAAGGGCGCGAATTCCTGGGATTGAATATGAGGAGCACAACTCATTTTTGATTATTTTTGTTGAGGATACCATCCCCGCCCCGTGCAAGAAGTATATCCGTTTTTTTGATGTCAACAAGACGGTGAAAACCAATTTGATTGCCTCGGGTATCCTGGATCTGACCGATGATTTTGATCGGGGATGGAAGTATCTGGACTCCATAAAGTTCAGCGATATGCTGAGAAAATTGCTTCCCGTGGATTATGCCCTCTTGATTCAGCGTGATCCGGTGTTCCGGGCCACGGATCGCTATGCCCTCTCCCATTACCATGTACGCATCGACTGGCCCATCTCCGAGGCGGCCGAAGAGATGGGGAAGGATTTGCGGTATATCAGTAAGGATCTTTACGAACAGGGAGACAAGTGCGCGGAGGATATTCAAAAGAAGTTCTTTGAGATGCACGGGTTGCCGATTATGGCCGGTGGGCGTCGCACGGCGGCCAGTGTGGCGGCACAATACCTGAAACGCTTAAACTCTATCTCAACGGTGTACGTCTCCAGCAGCGAGTCGCGGTGTGTATTGCGTTTTTCGGAAAGGGGGTTCTCTCGGTATGCCTTGGTACGGTTTACCCTCCATGAGATGAGGGAGGTCTCCGACGCCAACACCATGACCCTTGAGACCTTTATTGGTAATTATACCATCGCACAAGAGGAGACAGATGGGGTGTGTATTTTAAGGGTGGACTACGACCATACGTCTCCAGCCAAGCCGCCTGCGGATGGAAAAATCCGTGCAATCAAGGCTGAGACCGCCTGGGCCACCATCAGCAACCAGCTGATTATGCCCAAGCCCGGTGTGTGGAAATATCCCCTTCTGCGTGTTAATGTGGTCTATACTTAAAGGCTGCATGGTTAAAAAAGACAAAAAAAAGCGCCCGGGCTCTTGCCGAGGCGCTTTTTTTGTCTCTGGGGCCCTTATTCGGATGGGTCGAGAGAACGCATCATGGCAATTTCGTCACAGTCGGGGAATTTGACACAATGGATGCAGTCACTCCAAATTTTTAAGGGGAGCTCGGACCGATTAATGAGACCAAAACCCATCTTTTTAAAGAAGCCGGGCCGGTAAGTCAGGGTGAAGATTTTTTTGATACCAAAATCGGTCGCTTCGTCCAGGGCGCTTTGGGCCAGCATTTTTCCGATTCCCTTACCGGTGTGGTCGGGGTGGACGGCCAGGGAACGTATCTCTGCAAGGTCTTCCCAGCAGAATTGAAGGGCTCCGCATCCGATGATGGTTGACGACTGATCTTCATAAACAAAAAAATCTCGAAGATGGTCGTAGAGTTCACTTAAAGGACGCGAGAGAAGTTCGCCTCGGTTTCCGTATTCTGAAAGGAGGACGTGAATGTGCTTGATATCCTGGATGGTGGCTTTTCTTATCATGGGCGCCTGCGTTTTATTCGCAAAGGGGTTGTCGGTCAAGGGGTACATAACACGTTGTGGTTCGTACCCTTCGGAGATGGGCTCACAGACGAGATACACAAGATGGTGCGCTTACTGCTCGTCTTTTTTTTGGTGTCAATGGTGGCGATGAAGTAATCTATTTTGTTCCGCCTGTTGTTTTTAAGCACTGTCGTTTGTATCAGGGGAGACGAAGGGGTCCTTCTTCGCGGCAACAGGCTGAATGTATAACCGAAAGGTGTTTTAAAGGCAATATAAAATCGGACGTTTTCTTTAAAAAAGGATCTGTTTGGATGGTAGGCCGAAGGGGCGGGTATGGCGGATGGAGGGTCCGTGGGTATTTTGAAAGGGGGCCCTCTTTTTTTTAGATGGTCTGATATCCCTTGGGAGACAAGGGTTCCAACCCTTCTATAAAATAGACGAAAAGTCTGCGATTAAGATCGTAATATGGTATACTCATTGTCATAAAGGCAGGCGTATGGCAGGGCAAAATATGAATCCGATTCTCTTTTTGACTCTCTTTTTTCTGTGTATTCTCGACGTCCGTTTTACCCTCTCTGTGCAGATCTCATATTATTGACGTTCTATGGGCCTGATTTTGATTGGCGCGATTTTCCTTGTCGGCTGAATTTGGCGAGGACCCTTACGCCCATATGGGATAAGGTGATACCGATGGATTTTTTATCGTGATGAAAAATCCTCGCATGGGGCCGAAGGCAAGGTTAAGCATCTGTGATGCTTAAATCTGTATTGCGTGGATGGTCTTATGAAGAAGGACCCGCGACGGGGCATGAACCGATCTCGTGTCCGGTATGCCTGCCTTTTATATGAGCTCTTTTTGGTAAGGGGGCTTTGGATGGAATGGCTGACGCAACACATTCGGGGCATTTCTTCTTGATGTGGTGCCTTCCATCATCTTTATCGGGGCAGGAGGTGGCATGTCATGAGCGTTTTTACAGATGAGAGAAGCAACAAGAGGATGCATATACCGGGGACGATTCAGTATGCACGCTTACCCGTGGGTGATTATACGGATGCGGATCTTCTCGATTGTACGGATCGGGGGCTCTGTTTCCAGAGTAAATGTTCCTATCTTCCTGAAACGTCTCTGGTGATACGGTCCACGAATCGAAAAGAGCCCTTACGGCAGTATGCCAAAGTGGTGTGGAGCCGAGCCATGAGCTCTTCGACTCGAGAGCATCCAGCCTATAGTGTGGGGGTTATTTTTACCTGTTGAGGTGCGATATGTCCCCATAAAAATAGAAGGAAACCCAGTTTTATTGGCCTGTGGTCTTTTTTAAGACCCCAGGCCTTTTTTTGTTTAGGGGCCGGGTTCTTCTCTATAGGCTGGCCTGGGTGCCGATCCCGTATTTATCCATCTTCTTATAGAGGAGGGTACGATGGATGCCAAGGCGTCTGGCGGATTTGGCCTTGTTGTAGTTCTCCTCTTTTAAGGTGGCCGAGATGATGTTTCTCTCTGTATCGTTTAGGGCCTCCTTTAGCGAGGAGTGGCGCAGGGTCTCTTTGCGTTCGTTGTATTGAAGCATGCAAAAGGGGAGATCTTCGGCGGTGAGGGTGTTGCCCTCCATGGATGCCACGGCACGTTCCAGGTAGTTTGAGAGTTCCCGCACATTCCCGGGCCAGGCATAGCCGGCAAGGAGGGCTTCGGCTTCCGGGGAGAGAGTCACCGTGTGGAGCCCTTCATTCTCGGCGATGAATTTTAAAAGGTGGTGCCCCAGAAGGGCGATATCTTCCCGGCGTTTGCGCAGAGGGGGTAGGTGGAGGTGGATGACGTTGATGCGGTAGTAGAGATCGCTTCGAAAACTTCCTTCGGCGACCATTTTTGCCAGGTTTCGGTTGGTGGCGGCGATGAGGCGAAAGTCTGAGTGGATGATTTGGGTGCCGCCCAGCCGTTCGAAGGCCTTCTCTTCTAAGATTCTCAAGAGTTTGGGCTGCATCTCAAGGGGCAACTCACCGATCTCATCGAGGAAAATCGTACCCCGGTGGGCCATCTCAAATTTTCCCGGTTTGCCGTCATTCCGTGCCCCGGTAAAGGCCCCTTTCTCATAGCCAAAGAGCTCTGACTCCATGAGCTCCCTGGGGATGGCCGCGCAGTTGATGTGGATAAAGGGGTGGGTGTTTCTCCGGCTCTCATGGTGGATGGCCTGGGCGAAGATCTCCTTGCCGGTACCGCTCTCCCCGGTGATGAGTACGGGAAAATTGTTGGCAGTGGCGATGAGGGCCTCTTTTTTGATGCGCCGCATGATTTTGCTATCTCCTATGATGCTTTCAAAGGAGTAGCGGGTGGAGCGTAGGTTTCGGAGCTCTTGTTCGTAGTGTTTGACCTTGGATTCGAGAAGCGAGTATTTCCGTGCGAGGGTGGCCAGCTGGCGGATATCCTCAAAGATGATCTGCCCCACGGCGGCCACGACTTTGCCGCCTTTAATGACTGGGATGCGGCGGGCCAGGACCTGTTGTTTATGGATGGTCTGGATCTGATTGAGTTCGGCTTTGCCGGTTTGAGCCACGATATGGAGGCGGGAGTCTCCCAAGACTTTGGTGCAGTGGGTTCCGATGACTTCGTCGTAGGAGAGGTTTAGAAAATCCAGATAACTCCGGTTGATATCGGTGATATAACCATTGGGGTCCACCACCACGGTGGCTCCGTAGGTGTAGTCAAAAATCAGTTGGTAGTGATCGATCTCTTCCTGGAGCTCTTCAATAATAAGGTCTTTATTGCATTCCATGGCTCTCTTAAACCTTGCTTGGGTCTTTTGTGGACCCCGCCTGTATCTGTTTTACGACACTTCGAGCTGTATCAAAGACGATATATGTATCGTTTTTGATACAGCATAGAATGGCTTGACGTCTTCGTCTCCCCCATGGGCTGGGCAATTACTTAAAATAGTGGATCTTTTTGCCTTTTTCTTTTGTGTCATTCTGAGCGTGCCCTGGGTGATGAATGGACAATATTCCCCAGAGAATCATCGGGTTGTATCATAGGAGAGGGTGGGATGCCACTGCAAATGACTGATCTCCTGGTGAGACAGGCGTTATTCAATCGATATGTCTGGTTTCTTAAGGGTTTAACGTTATTGATACTCTTCTGAAAAGAGGAGGGAGTGATGGACCCGTAGTTGAATAGGCATAAATCGCTTAAGCTATGGAAATGAAAAGATAAGGATGGCGGGCTTGGGTGGTGGCATAACAATTGCTTTACTACAATGGCAAAACTACAATTGTGAATATCTTCTCGAATAGGAAAGTAATGGCCCATGGCTTGCCGTGATTATTGCGGGGTGGGTTTTCATTTTAAAGATGATCTTGGGTTGCAGTGGTGCAACTTGAGCTGATTTCGCTTAAGGCTTCTCCTCGTGGGGAGCATGGGCGGCCAATTGAAGAGACATAGAATCTTTCGCAAGCGGTGTCGCACCTTTAAGACTTCAATGCCGGACTCCCACATATCGGTCTGAAGAGACAGCGTGCAGACGTCACATTTAGGTGGCAAGCGGCTTGTGGATATTGCCGTGGCTTTTTACGGGAGAACCGTAGAAGGACCATGAAAAGGAGTGATGTTATGAGAAATGCAGTCATTGTTAGCGGATCGCGTACTGCCATTGGAACCTTTGGTGCTGGCCTTAAAAGCGTGAGTGTGGTCGATCTGGGTGCCACAGTCATGAAAGACCTCTTTAAAAAAGCAGGGATTCGTCCGGCCGTAAGTGACGAAATGAAGGCAATTTGTCCTGAAAGCCTGAAGGATCAGGGGATCACCGAACTCGAATCCAAAGGGTATGACTGGGACGAGAGCGCCACTCCCGTAGTGGTTGACGAAGTGATCATGGGTAACGTACTCCAGGCTGGCCAGGGACAGAACCCCGCGAGGCAGTCCATGATTCGCGCCGGTTTTCCCAAAGAGACTCCGACTTTTTCTCTGAACAAGGTGTGTGGGTCTGGCCTTAAAGCCATCGCCCTTGCTGCTCAGTCTATCATGTGTGGTGATGCCGATGTGGTCATGGCAGGTGGTATGGAATCCATGAGTAATGCGCCCATGGCTTTACCCAAAGCCCGCTGGGGACACCGCATGGAGATCACCGGTAAGGGAGAAATGACTGACCTGGTGGTTTTTGACGGTCTGTACGAAATTTTCTACGGATACCATATGGGGATGACTGCTGAAAATATTGCAGACAAATATAGCATCAGCCGTCTTGAGCAGGATGAGCTGGCTCTTCTCTCCCATACCCGTGCCTGTAAAGCCATTAAAGATGGGTTGTTTCAAGCTGAAATCGCCGATGTTGTGATTAAATCTCGCCGAGGAGATACCATCTTTAACATTGATGAGCGTCCCATGGAGACCTCTATGGAGAAACTCACCAAGATGCGTCCCGCCTTTAAGAAAGGGGGAACAGTCACCGCAGGTAACGCCTCAGGCATCAACGATGGCGCCGCTGCCGTCCTTATAATGAGCGAAGAGAAGGCCAAAGAGCTGGGCCTTACCCCCATCGTGACTATCAAAGGATTTGCCTCAGGTGGTGTGGACCCCGCATACATGGGTCTGGGTCCTGTACCCGCCATTAAGAAAGTGCTGGGCAACCTGAACATGACAATTGCCGACATGGATATGATCGAGCTCAACGAAGCCTTCGCTTCCCAGGCCATTGGTTGTCTGAAAGAGCTCAATATTCCCATTGAGAAGCCTAACCAGGTTGGTAGCGGGATTTCCCTGGGTCACCCCGTTGGATGTACCGGTGCCCGTCAGATGGTTACTGGTATGAACATGATGAAGAGAGATGGCCTCTCCACAGGTCTGATCTCCATGTGTATCGGTGGTGGTATGGGTATGGCCATGGTCATCGAAGCCTAAGCCACACCTTATTATTTTGGGTACCGGATATGTGACGCAGGCATATCCCGGTCTACTGGCAGGAGAAGTTTGGTCCCGCCCCTATAGGGGCGGTCCATAACCCAAAATATGTGATCCGATCCGGTGAACCACCGCATGGATCTGGGGTGGTTTAAAATCTGGTAGTACAGTTTTTTAAAAAAATTTAAGAGATGGGTGAATCGATGAAAATTATGGTAATTGGCGCCGGTACTATGGGCGCAGAAATAGCTCAGGCCTTTGCTCAGAATTCATTTGAAGTGGTTTTACGCGATGTGAACGAAGCAGCCGTTGCCAAGGGTTTGGCCGGTATGGAAAAACGCCTGGCACGTCTCGTCTCTAAGGGGAAAATGGAAGAGGCCGCCAAGGCTGATATACTGGGCCGGGTCAAGGGCTCCATCGATATTGCCGATGCCGCCTCTTGTGGGCTCATCGTTGAGGCAGCTGTGGAGAACATGGCCATTAAGAAGGTGATCTTCAAAGAGCTCGACGGTATATGCCCTCCTGAGACTATCTTTGCCACCAACACCTCATCCCTTTCTATTACCGAGGTGGCCTCTGCCACAGGACGGCCTGACAAGGTCATTGGCATGCACTTCTTTAACCCCGCCACCATCATGAAGCTGGTTGAGATCATTCGAGGCATGACCACTTCTGCCGAGACCTATGCCACCATTAAAGAGGTGACAGAAAAGATTGGTAAGACCCCCGTGGAAGTGTCAGAGGCCCCCGGTTTTGTCGTGAACCGTATCTTGATTCCCATGATCAACGAAGCCATCGGGATCTTTTCAGAAGGCGTTGCCTCTGTGGAAGATATCGATAACGCCATGAAGCTTGGTGCCAACCACCCCATGGGTCCCTTGGCTTTGGGCGATCTCATCGGTCTGGATGTGTGCCTTGCCATTATGGACGTGATGGTCGACGAGACAGGCGATCCCAAGTATCGTGCACACACCCTTCTTAAGAAGTATGTCCGTGCCGGTGTTCTCGGACGTAAGAGTGGCCGTGGTTTTTACGACTACAGCAAGAAGTAATATATAAGTGTGGTATGCCGTTTTTTTCTCTCTAAAAATGAGAGAGAGGAGGGCGGCATGCCTTGCTGTGAATTGTCTTTGGAAAAACAGAGGGTGTGAGAGCAAAAAGGCGGGTTCAGCAATAGCCGGCTATGGTGTTAACCCGACTCACAATCAGTAAATGCCACACAATGGTGTGGGGTGTTATTGCGGCGATGAAGCTTGCTGAAGGGACCTTTTCGAAGCCCCTTTTTCGCAGGCTTTTTTTGGTTTTGGCTCTTTGGGCAGGTGGTGTGGCTCCATCGTCAATTTTGATGAGGCCGCATATTTGCCAGGTGTTAATCAAGAAAGGCTTTTTTAAGGGATACGTTATTGTATGTATTATTGCATCACACGTTTGTACGGGACATGATGCGACAGGAGAGAGACCATTGCAGACGAAAAGTACGGAACCCATTCGGATGGATGCCGGGTTCATGAAGGATGTGGCTGAAAGGAGTGGGCAGATGTTCAACTCCTGCTTTCATTGCCGCAGCTGCTCAGGGGGGTGCCCCATGGGTGAAGAGATGGATTATTTGCCCAACGATATTATTCGTATGGTGCAATTGGGACTAAAACAGGAGGTGCTGGAGAGTGCCTCTATCTGGCTTTGTGTCGGTTGTCTGGCATGTGTCTCTGAGTGCCCCAATGGCATTCATATTCCAGATATGATGGATACCTTAAGGCAAATTGCCTTAGAGGAGAAGGCCACGATAAAAGAACCTGAGGTGGTGGCCTTTCATCAGGCATTTTTGGACCAGGTAAAGCGTTACGGGCGTCTCTATGAATTGGGTTTTATGACCCGTTATCGTATGAAATCTCTGCCAGTTCTTCGTGACCTTCCCAATTATATGAAGTTTTTCTTTTCCGGGCGTTTGAATTTTTTGCCTGAAAAGATTCACAAACGTGTGGATATGAAGAGACTCAATGAGGTATGCAATGTCGAAAGGTGATAGGAAGTTAATCCCCTTGGGGAAGCGCCGTATCTGTATCTATCCGGGGTGTTCGTTGACGGCCAGCTCCCGTGATTTTGCGGACTCTCTTTTTCAGATGGCCCGGATGGCCGGCATGTGGGTCGAAGAACTCAAGGATTGGAACTGCTGTGGCGCCTCTCCGGCCCATAGTGTGAACCCCGAGTACGCGACCCTCCTATCGGGCCGTAACCTGATCCTTGCCCAGAAGCAGGGCATCGAAGATCTTTATGTGGTGTGCCCCAGTTGCTATATCCGATTGAAAGAGTCGATGCACAAATTGGATAAAGATGCAGGGCTTCGCGATAAGCTATTTGAGGCCTATGGCACCGAGTATACAGGAGAGGTCAACGTTCGTTTTTTTCTGGAGTCCCTTGAACCGGGAGATGAAGAGATCTTTAAGGGGAAGATGAATCAATCTTTGGCGGGGTTAAATGCCGTTATCTATTACGGCTGTTTGATGTCTCGTCCCGAACGGGTCACCGGTTTTGAGCTGAAGGTATATGAGTCCAGTATCATTAAATTTGTGGAGAATACGGGGGCCAAGGTCATCGATTGGGGGGCCTCCAGCCGGTGTTGCGGGGCTCATCTGGCCGTCTCTCGACCCGATCTCTCTGATCGCTTGGTGGATCGTATTCTGGATTATGCCAAACGAGCCAAGGCCAATTGTATTATCACATTTTGTCCCTTGTGCCAGGTGAATCTTGAGATGCGTGGCAAGGCCAAAGATAGGCTCCCCGTCTTTTTTATTCCTGAATTGGCCGGTTTTGCCACGGGGGAAGTCAAGGCGTTGAAGTGGGCACGCCGCCACCTGGTGAACCCCCTGCCTCTTTTGAGGAACCACCGTATCTTGTAAGTCGTCCCTTTGTACATATTGTGTTGATATGCAAAAAGAGCCCTCGGTGATTGCCGCGGGCTCTTTTGCGTGGGGCGATATCCCGGTGGGCTGGCCCGCGTGCCGCTAGGCCATGGTTTTTAGCCGTGTATTGAAAAAATGTTTCGACGAGGTACCGCTGAATCGTGAGGATATTCGAGATTGCTTTCAAAGCGTGGGGTGCGCGAATTATTTTTGATTCATTTGTGCCACAGATAGTATGGATGGAATAGTTACTCTTAAGGGGTCTTCTTGCAAGTAAATCAAGGAAAAATTTAATGTAAAAATGCATTTTATATCCTCTCTTTTTGTAGATATTTTTTGGGGGATAATCGGGTGTGATACTATTTTTGAGAGAATCATAGATGCACTTTTTTATGAGAAAATTATTCGGGTATGAAAAAATATTAAATTTTATTTTATCGTCGATGTCTCTCTCTTAAGGGGGCTTTTTATCGTTTCAGTACGGGTGGTTTTTTGAAAAAAATAGACACGTATATTCAATAAATGAATAGTGTTGTCTCTGATGCTATCTTTGATTTAGGCGCCTACGACCCTTGGTTTTTTTCATGTGTGTATTTATTTTTTATAAATAGTGAATAAGTTTTATATCAGTGAGGCAAGGTGGCTTTTAGGTAGAAAAATATAACTATTATTGTAAGTAAAGTTAAGTTTTCAATCGATCTGGCCGATGGTTGATATATCCAGAATGTAGTCATGGCTATGAATACAATCATTCATGAGGAAAGATGGCCACGGGTGGAATTGATGTCCTTAAGGCCTTGATGATGGTTTTTTTATATGCGGGCTGCAATTTTTTGTGTGCTGGGTGGGTCGTTTAAAAAAGGCGTATCACAGGTGTGGGAGATCATATCTCCCCGATTTTGCTTCACCTGGAAAGGGTATGCACGTTTATTTTGTAGTGGAGGGTGGAACATGTTCGCATCGATTGGTCTCAGGAAAAAGTTGATTTTGGGTTTTGCCCTTGTGGTGGGTGTGCTTCTGGTGGTGGGGATCACCGGTTATTTGAGTCTAAACCGGGTGATTGGTGAATCCCAGCAAGGACTCATGACTTTAGAGCTCGACTCTGAGATGAGCGCTCTTGTGGGGGGGCAGTCACGGTACACGAAAGAGGGACGGCCAGAGCAGTATGATGTATTGATGAAAGGTATTGCCGACGCCGAAGAGAAGGTGGCGGGGCTGGGCATTTTGGTGGGTGATACCGAAGAGATGAAAGAGCTCCAAGGGGGCGGGGCACGTTATGGGGCCCACCTGGACTCCCTTCATACGGTGAAGGGGAGAAAGGTGACGATCTCTGAAGGCCTTCAGACGCGTGCCGAGGCAGTTCGGGATGTGGTCGGCGAGGAGGCGAGCAAGGCTGAGGCATTGATTCAAAGTGAGGTCCTCGAGAACACCACCTACTACCTGAAAAAAAATGCCTTTGACTCGGTGAGGCGTCTCGTGGATGTGGCCTACGGATCTGTCCAAAGCGCATACACCTCGGGACAGCCCAGGGAGTATGCCTTAGAGGTGCTCCGCAATATGCATTTTGATGGAGACAACTACTTTTATATCGTTCAATCGGATTTTACCCTGGTGGCCCACGGGGGGAATCGCGCGATCGAAGGGCGGGGATTTGCCAACCTTAAGGACAAGAAGAGCGGCAACGCTTTTTTACTGGATCTCGTGAAGAGTGCCGTTAAAGATGGCGCCTCCATGGCTGAGTATTACTGGACCAAGCCCAATATGGGGGAGCGGATCTTTCCCAAGGTGACCATGGCCCGTTATTTTAAACCGTGGGATTTGGTGATCTGTACCGGGGTGTACTTAGATGACATCGAACAGGCCGGTGCGGAGATGGGGACGGTGATCGAAAAGGGGTTTGGAAAACTTCAGACTATCTTTGATATCAGCTCTCTTCTCAATGATGCCCGTATTGGGGCCCTCTACTATATGGCCTATCGCATCGATGCCGAGAAGGTAAACACCACCTTGTCTGAGTTGATTGGTTCTGAGTCGGCCACCGATGCCGTCAAGAGCGCCGCGCAAAATTATATCACCCAATGGGACGAGTATGTCGAACAGGATATGCTGGAACTCAAGGCGGGAAGTGATGCACGGGGAGTGATCGATGGATTGTCTGCCACGATGCATGACATGGCCGATAAGGCCCGGGATAATTTTGAGCGTACGGCCTCTTCAGGGAAGTCGATGATTGTTCTTTTTCTTCTGGTGGGCATTATCATGGCCGTCGGTGCCGCCTTGTTTCTTATCTTCTCCATCACCACCCCGTTGCGGCAGACCAGCGCCATGCTCCAAGATATTGCCGAAGGAGATGGGGATCTGACCCAACGTTTGGTGGTGAAGAGTCGTGATGAGTTGGGGGATATGGCTCACTGGTTTAACGTCTTCGTGGAGAAGCTCCAGCTCATGATTGGGGAGATCGCCGGCAACTCCGAGTCCCTGGCCGCTTCGTCGGGGCGGCTCACCTCCCTGGCCGGTCAGATGGCCCATGGTGCCGGTGCCACGTCGGAGAAAGCCCATAACGTGGCCGCTGCCTCCGAACAGATGAGCTGTAATATGGATGATGTCGCCAAGGAGACCGAGGATTCTGCGGCCTCTATTAACTCCATGGCGTCGGCGACGGAAGAGATGACGGCCACCATCGGTGAGATTGCTCGGAACTCTGAGTCGGCTCGTACCATTACCGGTGATGCGGTGCATCAGGCGCAAAGTGCCCGGGAGAAGGTTGGGGCCTTAGGGGGGGCGGCCATGGAGATTGGTAAGGTGACGGAGACCATCGCCGAAATTTCGAATCAAATTAACCTTCTCGCCCTGAATGCCACCATCGAAGCGGCTCGGGCCGGGGAGGCGGGGAAGGGATTTGCTGTAGTCGCCGATGAGATCAAGGCCCTGGCCAAATTAACGGCGGCGTCCAGTCAGGAGATCAAGGAGCGCATCGCCGGGGTTCAGTCCTCCACCGATGAAACTGTCTCTGAAATTGATGCCGTCTCGGGGGTTATCGATAAGGTCAATCAGATCGTTATCACCATTGCGGCGGCCATTGAGGAGCAATCGGTCACCACGGCGGAGATCTCTGGTAATGTCAATCAAACCTCTTCGGGTATCCAGCTCATGAATGCCAAGATTTCGGAGAGTTCCACCGTGGCCCATGATATGGCCGCAGAGATTGCCGATGTCAATCAGACCGCAGGGGAGATGACCGATGTTAGTGCCAAGGCACGGAGCAATGCCGAGGAGCTGCAGGGGCTGGCGGATGGGTTGAAATTGCTGGTGGGACGGTTCAAGGTGTAGGCGGCCTCTTTTTTTAGAGGTGATGTAGGTATTTTGATTCGTAGATAAAAAAGTCCCCGGTGTGTACCGGGGGCTTTTTTTTATGGCTGTTTCCGATGAAGCATCGTTTAGGGCTCACGCAAAAATAAATGCGCAAATTTCGTAAAAAGGCCGCAGTGATTTGGCCCGAGGGCCGGGGGCCAACCTTTTGCCTTATTTTATCAAGGACGGGGTTGCCAAATAGGATTTAATAGTGACCATGACGGGCCTTTGGCCCGTCATGGTCACAAACCTGGGGTCCAGGGGATTTATTCCCTGGCCGCCGGAGGCCTTTTTTCTGGTCACTTTGATCATAGAGGGCCAGCCGAAGGGTTGTCTCCTTTCTCGATACAGCGAAAATTGTTGACCTCTCTTGCCTCTTAAAAATAGAGTGGCAATCATGGTGACCGAGGCTTTCGCCTCTTTATCTGGGTGACTTCTTTGAACTATAGAGGTGGGTGCAATACAATGTCTTCTATTTTAACCCTGTCCATTTTGCCCGATGGGGTGCTGCATTTAGAGTGGAGACCCTCTCGAAGGGTATTGACAAGTGCTCTCTACGATTTTCAGCAGGATCTTTTTGACTGGTACCTGAATAAGCCGAAGGGCTGGCTCTTTGCCTTGGGATGTCTGACCCTTCCGGAGCGGGTGGACCCCTCTCTGGGCTGGATCTTTCGGGTGGCCCAAGGTTTTGTGAATGATCTGATCCACTCGCCTGGCCTGGAAGAGACGAGGGTGGCGACCCGTATCCCCTGGCGAGATGAGATGATGGCGGAATTTGCCTCATCTGTTCCCCCGATGGTGGGAGGAGACAGGGTGAATCGAGCCATGCTGGAATCGCTTTGGGAGACTTTGGGGGAGGGGTTCTCGACCCTTCTCGCCTCCCATGAGGGGAGCGTGACCTCGTTTTTTGAGTCCATGAATCCCACCCTTCACCTCGCTGGTCGGGTATTTTTCCATCTGGTGGAGAATAAAAATGGCCCCCTTCCCTTTGCCTTTATGGCCACCTACTCCCAAGTCGATGGCCTTGGGGGTGCCCTTCGCCACCTGCCCCTTAAACGCGCCATGGATCTATTTGATGATGAGGGGTTGGTGTCGCTTCTCGCAACGGTCTACCGGGCGGCTTCTGACAGCGATTTGGTGGCCGATCTGGTGGAGAGTGGTGAGCTCTTTCACCCCTTGGGGTGGGAGGCCGAGGATGCCTTTCAATTCCTAAAGGAGGTGCCCCTCTACGAATCGTGTGGGGTGATCTGTCGTATTCCCGATTGGTGGAAGCCGCAGGCTGCAGGACTCCGGCTGAGTGTCTCTCTGGGGGATGGGCCGCCCTCCTTCCTCGGTGAGGAGAGCCTGATCCGTTTTAAACCGAGCCTCATTATGGGGGATGGGGCGCTCACCGAGGAGGAGGCCCGTCAGATTCTTGCGGAGAGTGACGGTCTCGCTTTTTTGAAAAATCGCTGGGTGGTGGTGGATCATGAGAAGTTGGCCCAGGCTTTAGAGGCGTTTCGAAGGGTTGAGGCGCTGGCCGACGATGGGCTCTCCCTTGGCGATGCCATGCGCCTTCAACTTCGTCCCGGGCTCTTTTTCGATGCCTCCATGGCGGGTGTGGTATACGAGATCTCCCGGGGGGAGTGGATGGCCGCAACCATGGCGAAGTTGGAGACCCCATCAATGGCCCCTTCGGTCTCTCCTGCAAAGGAATTTAAAGCCACCCTTCGAGGGTATCAGCAGCAGGGGTTGGACTGGCTCTCCTTCATGGAGGGACTCCGCTTCGGGGCCTGCTTGGCCGATGATATGGGCCTCGGGAAGACGGTTCAGGTCTTGGCCTTTCTCACGAGCCGGGTTAAGGCGATGGGGACGCCTTCGCTTCTCGTGGTTCCTGCCTCTCTGGTGACCAACTGGACCGAGGAGATAAAGCGATTTGCCCCCGGTTTTCGGGTCTGCGTGGCTCACCCCGATTATGTGAAATCAGAAGCGGGTGAGACCCTTGCCGCCGCGAAAAAACGGATGGGGGAGACGGGGCCGCAGGCGATCGATACCCTGGATTTGGTAATTACCACCTACGCCCTCACTAAAAAATACGCCTGGCTCGCCGTACGCGCGTGGGACTGCCTTATTCTGGATGAGGCGCAGGCCATCAAAAATCCGGCGACCCGTCAGACCCGAGTTGTAAAAACCCTTATGGCCAATCATCGAATCGCCATGACCGGAACCCCGGTGGAGAACCGCCTGACGGATCTATGGTCTCTCTTCGATTTTTTGAACTCCGGCCTATTGGGCAGCCGCGCCGAATTTTCTGATTTTTGCAAAAGCTTGAGAGACGATGTTAAGGGGTACGCCCGGCTGCGCACGGTAATTTCGCCTTTTCTATTGCGGCGCTTGAAGACCGATAAGACAATTATCTCCGATCTTCCCGATAAGGTGGTGATGAAGTGTTATGCCGGTCTCTCAAAGCGGCAGGTGGTGCTCTACCGAAGAGGGGTAGAGGATCTGAAAGAGCGGTTGGAGGCGGCTGTAGGGATTCAGAAACGGGGCCTTGTACTCTCCTCATTGCTAAAGTTCAAGCAGCTCTGTAACCATCCGGATCAGTATATAGGGACCGGCGGTTTTAAAGAGAGTGATAGCGGGAAGTTTCAGCGACTTCGCGAAATTTGTGAGATCGTTTTGGAGAAACGGGAGCGTCTCCTCGTCTTTACCCAGTTCAAGGAGATGACGGCGCCTCTTCGTCTCTTTATGGAGACCCTTTTTGGTCACCCCGGATTGGTGCTTCACGGTGGTGTCTCCGTGGGAAAACGGGCGGAGCTTATCAAGACCTTTCAAGGCGAGGCCTATTGCCCCTTTATGGTGCTCTCTCTCAAGGCAGGGGGGGTGGGGCTCAATCTCACCAAGGCCAATCACGTGGTCCACTTCGATCGGTGGTGGAACCCTGCCGTAGAAAATCAGGCAACGGATCGTGCCTTTCGTATCGGGCAGACAAAAAAAGTGATCGTTCACACCTTTATCACCCGAGGGACCATCGAGGAGCGGATCGATGCGATGCTTGTGGAGAAGCGCGAATTGGCCGATGAGGTGGTGTCACACTCCGGTGAGACGATGCTCATGGATATGGCCGATGACGAGCTGGTGAATCTATTTACATTGACCCTATAAGAGGTGTGGAGTGAGGTATAACGGGTATCCCAAATATGTGACGGTGGAAGAGAAACGGGCCAAGGCCGAGAAAAAGTTAAGGCAGTTGAAGAAGAAGCGCCCTGGCGTCACGCCGGTTGTGCTTAAAGGGACGGCCCTCGCCAGAAGTTGGTGGGGAAAGGCATGGAATAAAAATCTTGAGGCGTATGCCGATTACGCCCATCGCCTGGGCCGGGGCCGAAGCTATATACGGCATGGTGCGGTGTTGGATTTGAAGCTCACCCCCGGCACGGTGACCGCCCTGGTCATGGGGGGCGAGGCTCAACCCTATGAAATTACCGTCACCATTGCACCGATTCTTAAATCGAAGTGGCAGGCCTTGAAAACGGCATCGGTGGGTCGTCTGGATTCGGTTCAGGCGCTTATTTCGGGGCACCTTCCAGAGAGCTTGTCCGATCTTTTGACGGAGAAGGGGCGGGGCCTTTTTCCCTCACCCAATGAGATCTCCTTTCGATGCAGCTGTCCGGATTCGGCCCAGATGTGCAAGCATGTGGCGGCCACTCTCTACGGCGTGGGGGCTCGCCTCGATGAGGACCCCTCCCTTCTCTTTCTCTTGCGACGGGTTGAAGTTAAGGATCTGATCACGGAGACGGTGAAGGAGGCCAAACATGCCTTGTTGGGCAAGGCTGTGAAGCGGAGCGGTCGGGTGATGGAGGACATGGATGGTCTCTCGGATCTCTTTGGTATCGACCTGGGTGATGGAGAGAGGGGGGCCATGCTGACCTGTGAAAAATCGGCTGGAGTCGTGAAAAAAGAGGCAGTGAAGAGAAAAAATATCCCGACGAAGCCCGCATCAAAGAGAGCCACCGCCAAGAAGAGAGAGGAGAGATCGGCCAAGGCGCCTTCCATGACGGCGCCCATGAAGCGGCTGGCGACTTTGATGAAAAAGGGGGGCGGGGGGATGCCGGTGTCGGAGATGATCGTTCTCTCGCATATGGATCCCCAGAAAGTGCGGAACACCCTCTGTCAGATGAAGCAGAAAGGGGTGGTGGAGTCCCCGTCCCGTGGGGTGTATTGGCTGGTGGATAGGGTGGTGCGGTAAAAAACGAAAGCCTGCTGGTGGTGAGGATTGGAAGCATATGAGGTCGGGTAGATCAACGGCCGCCTCCTGTGCTTTTTTTCTCGAAAAGTTCCGCAAAAATTTTTCGATGACAGGAGTACATGTCTGGCAGACGTTTTTTTGTAGCAAATGTACGAGCCACGGCCCTTCTCATTCAAAAACCTGGGGGCCTGTCTTTGTCGCCTATTTTAACCATAGAACCTAAAAGTTGCATTCACCGCTTTGTGTCATGGCTATAATGCTACTATTGCAAGTATTTATGATGTGTTCTGCTGGCCATCAAAGTTACGGCAGCCAAAAATGCGGCATTGGCTCACCCTTCGGGAACGCCCTTTGACCGGATCTGCAGCGTCACCAAATAAAAAAAGGCCTTAAAGAAAGAGGGATCTTTCTTTAAGGCCTTTGTCATTTTTTTATTTGCGTGAGGTAGTCGCTGCACCCCAGGCCATAGGCGACACTGGTAAAGGCGTCCTGATGGTCAATTTTTTCGATACCGAAGCGTTGGATGAAGAGATCTCGGATCATCCGGATATGGGAAGAGCCGCCGGTGAGAAAGACGGTGTCTACCGCCTCGGGGGCGAGATTCGCCTGGGCCATGACGGCATCGATGCAGCCTTCGATTTTTGCCACACTGGGGCTGATGATGGTATCGAATTCTGCACGGCTCAAGGGATCGGCGATGGTGAGTCCCCCTTCTTTGAATTGAATGAGGGCCCTCTCTTTTTCCGAGAGCTGGCATTTTGTCTTCTCGATAGCCTGAAAGAGAAGGTATCCGTAGTTGTCTTCGATGAGATCTTGAAGGTTCTTGATGAGCTCGGGTTTATCGGCTCGATGGCGAATATCCTTGAGGAGACCCTCGATTTTGGGGTGTCTCAGCTGGGGAATCTGGTGCCAGTGTTTGAGTTTGCCGAGGATGAGGGAGGATACCGGCAGGGTGAAGTTATCGTAGAGGGCTTTCACGCGTACATTTTTACCGAAGTAGGGGGCGACTTTTTGCCACATAATGGACGAGTCGAAGGTGTCCCCGCCGATATAGACGCCGCCCAGACCGAGGACATCCTGGCTTCGGTCCCTTTTTTCGCTGGCCTGGCCGCCCCGTGCCCGGATGATGGTAAAATCCGAGGTGCCCCCGCCGAAATCGCCGACCAGTACGGTCTTCTCCTCCCCCCTCTTTAGGGTATTCTCGTAGGCCAGGGCCGCTGCGATGGGTTCCAGCTGGAAGTGGACCTTTTTAAATCCGGCGAGCTCTGCCGCCTTTAAGAGCCGTCGTTGAGCCAGGGCTTCACACGCGGGGTCTTCGGAGAAGACCACAGGGCGCCCCAGTACCAGATGATCCGCCTCCCTTCCGATGGCCTTTTCCCCTTTGAGGCGAATGGTTCGAAGGATCATGGCGATGAGTTGTTCCAGGGTGTAGGTCTTGTTTCCCACCTCGGTTTTTTCAAAGCTGGCATCGGGTAAGAAGGTTTTGATGGATTGGATGTAGCGTCCGAAGGCGTCGTTTTCGATGTATTGGTTCACCGCCTCTTGGCCCGAGAAGAATTGCCGCTCCTCGTCGTCATAATAGATGACCGATTTTAAGGTCGCACCGGTTTCATTGAATGCGTCGATATCGATCATCGAGACGTTTCCGTTTATATTCACCGAGAGGGCTGAGTTGCTGGTTCCGAAGTCCAATCCAAAAACAACAGACATAATACGATTCACCTTATATATTGGGGTACCCACCGGAGAGGCCAGCCGAAGACAAAGGGCGCCTTGGCTCCTCTTCAATAAAAAAAGCCGGAACACAAAGGGTGGGTGTGCCAGCCGGGTTCTTCACATGTTTGGTAAGATAAAGAGGGGGAATTTACACCAATAAAGGAGATATGGCAATGGGGAAGAGGCAATAAAATTTCGCCTCTTTTTTAAGGATTCGAAAAGATGGGGGCGGTAAAATTTGAGGTGGCCGCCTCATGGCTATGAAATCAATGGGTTGATGGCGGTCTTTGAAATTATTGGCATCTTTTTTGCTTATACCCTTGACCTCCCCGTATTTCTCGGGTAGTCTCTTTTTCATTGTTGCGGGATGGAGCAGTCTGGTAGCTCGTCGGGCTCATAACCCGAAGGTCAGTGGTTCAAATCCACTTCCCGCTACCAATAAAAAATTATA
>JABXKT010000048.1 GCA_013619155.1 Desulfobacteraceae bacterium | reverse complement strand
TCAGCCATTTTATCCTTGGTATGGACCGAAGCGGTGCCGGAAAGACGAATCTGCATCCACTTTTCAGGATGATAGAACAACCAGCTCACATTGGGATTTTCTCGGATCTGTGACACCTTGGGCGTTCGGGCATCACAGTAAGATATCAATGTCCGGTCTTTTTCCGAAAACCCCCTCAATATGACGGTCCGCACCTCGGGCGTGGTGCCATCCATGGTGGCAAGGGTGGGCCGGTAAAACGGATGCCTGAAGTTTCCAACGCCCTTATGGATAATTCGCCAACTCAAATTAAGAACGTCGTCTAAGGTTGAGACGTTTTCTTTTCTTCCAAATATCATATAAATATACCATTTTAGATTGATAAAAAGCGATGCCTTCTATGGTTAGAGGAGGCGTGAAAAGCCGAGCCTCCGGCGGCCGAGCGTGTCGATTTAATCGGAAAAACGCCTATTTTAGCCGTTTACACCTCAATATATGGCAGTCACTATATTACAAATACTCGACATACAGCGGATCGTACTCGCTCTGATGGCTTAGGGCTCTGGCAAAAAACAGATAAATAGATTTCATAAGAATACCGCTGTGATTTGCCTCGAGGAACGAGAGGTAAAGCGCAGCGGTAACTCGCTTTCGAGGTGGCTCACCTCGCCGCCGGAGGCATCGTTTTTTGTATGTTTTATTTTTTATTCCGGCACTTAAATCGACAGCCCCGGCCAGGAGATAAATCTCCTGGATCCCAGGTTTGTGGCCATGATGGGCCTTTCAAATCAGGCAAAAGCTTGGCTCCCGGCAGGGCCGCCGGAGGCTAAACTCTCGCCGCACTCCCTCCGGCTGCGAGGGTGACGAAGCCACTTCGGTTAAAATCTTTGTCCGTCACTCTATGGCGAGCACTCACGTCCGAAGCGCCCCCCTCTTCCCCTCCCCTTCCAGCCAGTGGGAGTAGAGGGCCGAGGCACAGATGGTGAGAAACTTAACGGTATCGGAATCGGAGCGGGAGGTGAGGATGATGGAGGCCGAGGCACCGAGGACGACGTTGGCCACCTCGGCACCCAGGGTCATGGCCCAGCTCTTGTAGAGGATATTGCCGGTGGCGATGGAGGGAACGACGAGGATATCGGCCTTTCCGGCCACGGGATTGGCGGGAATCCCCTTGACGCTCACAAACTTCTCGTAGAGGGCCAGATCGTAGGAGAGGGGGCCCACCACATCGGCATCCTCCCAGGTCATCTCCGAGAGGATGCGCTCGAAACGGGTGGTGGGAATGGAATCCGTGGGCACCTCATTGGCATCCAGGAGGGCCACCTTCGGGCGCACCACCCCGAGGGACTTGGCCACATCGATGGCATTTCGTACGATATCCACCCCACTGGCCGCATCGGCACCCACGAAGAGCTCGGGGTTGATGCCCGGGTCGGTAAGCAGAAGGAGGCGATCCACCCCGGGTACATCGAAGATGCCCACGAGGGAGAGCCGGCGACCGGTGCCGATGCCCTCCTCCCGATGCAGAATCGCCTTCAGATAGCTCCCCGTATTGACCTTTCCCTTCATGATCATATGCCCCCGGCCCTGACGAATCATCGCCACCCCCGCCCGGGATGCCGCCAGTTCGAAGGCATCCCCTTCGGCGGCCACCTCCACATACTCGTAGAACGCGGGGAAACGAAGCTCACCGTCGCACTGCGCCTCGATCCATGCCCGTTTTCCCACCAAAAAGGCCTTATGGATAATCTCCTCATCGATGGCGATATTAATGGCGGAAAGGGCCGCCCGATCCGGTGAGACCACCACAATATTTCGAGGCGGCAGGAGCCGGGCCCCTTCAATAATCGCCTTCATACGACGCCCCCGGGTCTGGTGCACCATGGACGCCTCCTTATAAATGGAGGCGACCATCACCACCTTGTCGGTGACGGCATTGATCCAGTGGGACAGGCTGGAGTCGAAGTAGAAGCTATCGCCCGTTTCCAGGATATAGACCTCCGTTTCCACCACAACTTTCAGCACCCCTTCTGTTATAAAGAGGAACTCCTCGCCATCGTGGCAGCTGGACTCCACCTCGGCATCGTCGCGTCGATAGACGGTCACCAAAAAAGGCTCCATCCGCCGCCCCACATAACGAGGGGCCAGGCTCTCGTAGTCCAGGACCCGGTTATGCCGCACCACCCGGCGCTCTGCCACCGAGGTCTTGATCGCCCGTCGCTCCCGATACTCCTTGCCATACAGGAGGGCCGGGATATCGGTCTTCAGGAGGGTGGCGAGTTTTAAAAGATCCGACACCCCTAAAGAGAGGGTGCCCTTATGGAGGGCCTCATACCGGGCCGCATCGATCCCTAGGGTCTCCCGAATCTCCCCGTCACCGATCCCCTCCCGTGCCATATAGCGTTTCAGATACCGTCCCATGGACATCCGTCTACCTCCTGCGGCCAGGGAGAGGGCCCTGACACCCAAAAGAGTTCTGCGACCAGAGGAAGCCTGGTCCCCCAAAGAGTTCTGCGACCAGAGGAAGCCTGGTCCCCCAAAGAGTTCTCGCCAGCGATCTCTTCCCTTACCCCACGCCGACATCATAGCGCCGGGCCACCTCTTCCCCTTTAAGCACCCTCAGGGCCCCCGCCACCAGAGCCTCCACCTCACACTCACCGGGGACGATCACCACCCGGGCGATGAACCTCGTTTTTTCGGTGATGGCCCGGGTGAGACGACGGCTATGGGCCATCCCCCCGGTGAGAACGATGGCGTCCACCTTCCCGGAGAGGGCGGCGGCGAGACCGCCGATCTCTTTGGCGATCTGGTAGACCATTCCCTCCCAGGCGAGGGTGGCCCGATCATCGCCTGCGTCCATACGGCGCTCCACCTCCCGCAGATCCACGGTGCCCAGGTAGGAGAAGATCCCCCCACACCGGCTCACCGTCTGAACAAGGGTATCCAGGGTGTAGCGCCCCTCTTTTAGGGCGGCCACGACCCCATCCATGGGAAGGGATCCCGAGCGTTCCGGAGCGTACGGGCCGTCTCCGGCCAGACCGTTATTCACATCCACCACCCGCCCCCTCTTATGGGCCCCCACGGTGATACCGCCCCCTAAGTGGGCCACAATCATATGGGCCTCGTGGTAGAGAAGGCCCAAATCATCGGACACCTTACGGGCCACGGCCTTCTGATTGAGGGCGTGGAATATGCTTTGGCGCTCGATACCGGCAAGCCCCGAGAGACGGGCCACCGCATCGAGTTCATCCACCACCACCGGATCCACGATAAAGGCCGAACACTGGGATGCGGCGGCAAAACGACGGGCGAGGATGCCGCCCAGGTTCGCCGCATGGCTCCCACTGACCCCCCGCCGGAGATCGGAGAGCAGGGCATCACACACCGTGTAGACACCCCCGAAAACCGGACGAATCAGCCCTCCCCGTCCCACCACGGCATCGAAGGGGGCCGCCTCCAGCCCCAGCATGCCCAGAAGATTCATGACGCAGGCAAAGCGCATCTCCTCTTGTCCGGGAATATCCTCAAAGGATTCGATTAGATCACGATCGTGGTCCATCTCTCCATAGACCATGGCATCACCTTTCAGCACACCGATCTTTGTGGATGTGGAACCGGGGTCTATGGCCAGAATCTGCATGCACCCTCCGGTATGTGGACGAAACGAGACGACAAAGGGCTCCCCTGAACCTCAGGTATACGAAGGCAAAAAGTGACCGTAGCGCGTCACTTTCTCTAAAAAAACCAAGGGGGAACCGCTTAAATCGGGACAGAAAATCAGGATCACAGATGATAAAAACAATAGATTCGGGTCGGGAAAAAATAAGGGGATTCATCCCGAATAAGGACACTCGGGGAATTTTTATATGGGGGCCGCTTCAGTACCCAGGGCGGTATAGCCGAAAAACGGATACGGCGTCTGTCGGAAGCGTTTAAACCGGTAGATCCTTCGATAATTTTCTTATAATATCATACTTATTCGGCAAACTGATCATCTTTAGAGGGACTTGCCAAAAAACGGCCCCGTCCCCTTTAAAAATCATCACGATATGATAAAAAAGGGGGGAAAGGGGCCGGTGAGCGCCCCTTTTCTCCATAGTCTTCACCCACAACCACCCAAGGGATGACACCCATTATGGTACTCAACTCCGCCCATCGTGGCGCCCGGAGCCTCGCCCCTGAAAATACCCTGGCCGCCATCAGAAAAGGGCGGGCGGTGGGGGCCCACCTCTGGGAGACCGATATCTCCGTCTCGCGCGATGGACGCCTCGTCCTCTTCCACGACGACACCCTTGACCGCACCACCGATGCCCTCTCCCGTTTTCCGGGACGCGCCTCCTACGCCCTCTCCGATTTTACCCTGGCAGAGCTAAAACAACTCGACGCCGGCTCCTGGTTTATCCAGAGCGACCCCTTCGGCCAGATCGCGGCCGGCACTATCTCCGATGAGGAGATCCAGGGCTTTGCCGGGATTCGCATTCCCACCTTAGAGGAGGGCCTCGCCTTCACCGTTCAGGAGGCATGGCCCGTCAATCTGGAGATCAAACGGCTTGTGGGAAGGGCCGTGGGCTTTCCCGTGGTGGCGGAGAGCTTAACGGTCATCAAAAAAAGCGGCATCAATCCCCACGACGTCCGCTTCTCCTCCTTCGATCACCGCCTCTTAGATGAGATAAAAACAAAGGCCCCGGAGTATGCCATCCAGGCCCTCATCGGTGAGATCGGCAGCCCCATAAATAACTGGGGCACCCTCGCCTACGATACCTACAATGCCAACCAGAGCCTCTCCACCCCCGACGAGATTCGCGCCATCGTCGCCCAGGGAAAAACCGTCAATCTCTACACCGTCAACGACCCCCATCGCATGCGGGCCTTCATCGAGGCGGGGGCCACCACCCTCATCACCGATTTTCCCCAGGTGCTAAAAATGGTTCTGGATGAAAGATAAGAAAAAATGCCAGCCTCCGGCGGCGAGGTGAGCCACCTCGAAAGCGAGTGACCGTAATATATTGGAGTACAACCGGCTAAAATAGGCGTTTGTCCGATTAAATCGGGTCCAGGGGCCAAAGGTCCGTCACCGTCACTATAAAAGCGTGTTTGGCAACCGTCTTATACATTAAGGAAGAGGGAAGAATGACGAGGTCTGTATCTCCTACCGTAGGGAGCCCTATCGCGTACCATTTTCCATGGCCCCCATGTCTTCATTCTTCCATTAATCTTGACATCTTCAGGCCCCGGTTCTGGTGCATAAAATGCACCCTACGACCATGATGTCACCGGTATGGGTGTGGGCTACCCGTTTTCATCCTCAGGGAAGCTCGATGGGGATCTGTATCTCCACCCTACGATCACGGTCCTCACCGGTGTGGGTGTGGATCATTCGATTTCATTTTCCCGAAGGGCCGACGAGGTTTGCATTTCCGGCCGTAGGGAGCCCTATCGCGTACCATTTTCCATGGACCCCCGGCCTTTATTCCCCCATTAATCTTGGCATCTTCAGGTCGTGGTTCTGGTGCATAAAATGCACCCTACGGCCATGATGCCACCGGTATGGGTGTGGGCTACCCGTTTTCATCCTCAGGGAAGGTCGATGGGGATCTGTATCTCCACCCTATGATCACTGGGTCCCTGGACCCCAGGTTGCGTATGCGATTTACCCCGATCCTCGGGGTAAATCGCATACGCCGTTAATTTTTTGATTAAATTGAAGAGACGTGATGATGTCTGTTTGGCACGCCCGGCAGGGCCAACTGAAACTTAACTTTCACCACACGGCCTCCGGCGCTTTTTTGATTACCAAGATGCCATGGTATCCCGAAGGCTCTCTTTTTCACTGAATGCGATGGGCCAAAGGCCCGTCGCATTCAGTCACCTGGGGTCCAGGGAATCTATTCCCTGGACGCCGGAGGCCCGCCCTTAGCTACGCTTTTCTCTTCCCCAAGAACACGGCATGACGATACCCTCCCTTACCCGGACGCTCGCAGGTGGTGGTAAAGCCGCCTTGGGTCATACGCTTGGTAAAGCCCTCGTCCTCGGTCTCTCCCCAGACGGCCAAGGTGCCCGAGGGCTTAAGGGCCAAGTGGGTGCGCTCGATGGCCCGACTTCCGTAGAAAGGATCGTTCTTCTTATCGGTGCGGGCGTGGGGGCCCCGGTAGAGATCGAGGATGATGGCATCGAAACCCGGGCTCTTTTTATCCGTGGCGACATCGCGGATAAGCTGGGCCACATCCCCTATCACCACGGTCACCCGGGGATCTGAAACGGCGCCGTCGGTGAGGGAGGCCAGAGGCCCCTTACACCACTCCACCATTTTTTCGCTGAGCTCGGCCACCACCACCTCGGCGTTTGGAGGTAAGGCGTCCAGTACCGCCCGAAGGGTGCAGCCCATACCCAGCCCTCCCACCATGACCCGGGGGGCCGAATGGTGAAGAAGCCCCTGGCACCCGAGAGTTCCCAGGGCCATCTCCGAACGCTGGGCCATGCTGTTCATCAAGACCTGGGAGCCCAGGCTGATAATAAAGTCTCTCTCACCGCGTTGACGCAGCTCCAGGGTTTCGGTCTCCGTTGTAAATCGATCTAAGGTCTTCCAGGGTAAGGCCATGGGATTTATTCCTTACGGGGCGTAAAAGAAGCGCCCCTATTTTTTTTCTTAAGGGATACGTGGAAAATAAAACACACAGATAACTATTGTAACAAACGACTCGGTGGGCCCTGCCGGGGGCCAAGCTTTTGCCTTATCTTATAAAGACGGGTATCATCATGTCACGTTTGGTTTAAGCGACGAATCAAAGACGGATGTGATCCCGAGGAGCGGGGTAACGGGGATCCGTTGGCCTGCTTTCGAGGTGTTTTTGCCGAAGTGGCTTCGCCACCCTCGCCGCCAGCAGGCCCACTTTAACCATAGAGGACCCTTGTTCACGGGCTGAAAGTGACCCACGCACACGGCAACGCGCCAGGCCCTTAAAAAAAGCCCCCCGCGAAACAGCTACGATCTTTATACCAGTCGCTCTCTACTTCACAACGACTTTCACGATATTGCCCGGAAGCATCGTCCCCCCGTTTTCATACCCCACATGAAAATAGACGGCACTGGAGACATTCGGCATCACCTCGCGCAAACGGGACGGCAGGCCAAGCTCCACCCCCCCATCGGTGGTCAGGGTACCAGAAATGGGCGAATGGCCTCCCGACCCATAGATCAAGATCTCCCTCTCCCTCGTAAACAAGGGGGCTTTTTCCGCCGCCACATAGACATCCACCCAGAGATTATCCAAAGAGGTGCTGGTCAAGATGGCATCGCCCGCCGCCATCTTAAAGCCCGGCGCCACATGGATCTCGGTAATAATGGCATCGAAGGGGGCTCTGTAGGCCGTGGCACCGTATCTATGCTGCAATCGTGCCAGATGGGCCGTCGCCGTCTCAAGTTCGGAGATAAGGGCCTGAAACTCGGTCTCGTGGCGGATGGCCTCCCGGCGCCAGGTCGATTCACGGTGGCGCCCCTCTTTTTCGGCTTCGGCCGTGGCGATGCGGTTTGCCTGCACCACCCCATTGTAATGATCCCGGGCCCGTAGATACTCGTTATAGCGCAATTTTTTTTCGGTATCTGCCGCCGTCACCTGGGATAAGGGGGCCGCATCCAGTCGATGCAGTGTCTGAAGATTCTCATGTCGCGTGCGCCGGGCCTCGTAGAGGGTCTTTAAACGAACCATCTCATAGCGGGCCTCGGCGCGTAAGCGCTCACGCGCGAGGGTCTCCCCTTGCTGCTTAAGGCCCCATAACTCGCGCTGACTCTCTAAGGCGGCCCCAAAATCAGGGGAGGATCTCTCCCCGGGCCCCGATGCCATAAAGTTGTCCATAAGATCATACTGGGCCCTCTTTCCGTAAAGGGCCGCCCGAGCTGCCCCAAGGAGGGCCTCCCCCTCCACAGACGCCTGGGTGAAGAGAACATCCCCTTTTTTTACCACATCCCCCTTGGAGACGAGAACCGTCCGGATCTCGGTGGCAAATCCAGCCGTTACGGGGGCCACGCGCCCGGAGACGATGCCATAGGCGTAGAGGGCATGTCGTTTATAAAAGCTCCAGAGTCCAAAGAGGAGGGCCAAAATCGTCAAGAAAATCAGCAGACGCTTAAATACCGGGGTCTTCACCCGCCGGTACTCCCGCATCTCCTCCTGGGTATGGGTGACTGCCTCCTGGTTCGTAGCGGTCCCTCGAAATGATATCTTCATCGGAATAATTGCCCCTCATCGAGAATGGGTGTTAAGGCGGCGGTATCATGAAAGGAGAGCCCCATATATCTGGGGATGCCCATGCATTGACCGGATATATCCCCCACTAGCTGCCGCCACCTTGTCTCCGTCAAAGGCCCCAAGGTATCGGAGGCAGGGGCCGTACTGGAGAATTCGAGACCGATCTCCACGGGCCCTCGGGCCCCTTTCAGAACCTTTTTTGCCACGGAGATAACCGTCTTCGGATCATTAAAATAGACCATGGCGGTGATGCCATCGCTCAAGCGGGCGATGGCTGCCATCAAGGGCCCGTGCTCTTCGCGTATAAAGTATTTAACCGGGCAGTCGACCCACAAGGGGAGCCGACCCCGAAGCTGGACCATGGCCCCTTTCAGAATCCGAAGATATCGTGCGTTTAAGGTATCGCGCACACCCGTATCCGTCTCCCATCCCGGAAAGGAGTGGGGTTCGAGGTCGAATTTGACACCGGAAATTTTGGGCTCTAAGCTGTTTTTCGAGGCATTAAAGGCCAGGACCCGCTGGAGGCCTCGGCTCACCGCCCGGCCCCCGTCTTCATCCATCAGCCACTCGGGCTCTCCGAGCAGCGCCCACACCTCGATCCCCTCTTGCACACAGGCGTTTAAAAAAAGTGTCCACTGCTCCCGGGACATCATCTCGGTGAGAAGGCGGGCATCCGAATAGAGGTAGGCATAAACTCTTTTTATATGACCCGCCTTGGCCATCCTCAAGAATGCGGCGATACCGGCCGGGGAGTCGATCACCTCCCGGCTCTTCCAGAGCCAGAGTGAGGCCTTCTGCCGGTCTATATCCTGAGACCTCAGGGTGGTCATCACCTCAGGAAGAAGGCGGCTGCGACCGGTCTCTCGCCAGACATTCACATACCGAACGCCCAGATCCCGTCTCACCGTGGCGAGGCGGGCCAGGGAATCTAAGTACTCCTGGACAGCGGTGTTCACCCCCAACGGGTCGCCGCCCCCGTCCTCGTCTAAGGTGCCAATGGATGCATAGAGCCGCGACACCCGTATTTTTTCCAAGGCGTATCGGGTATCGGCGCGCTTGGCCTCATAATCATTTTTGGCGGCCCTAAAATCCATGAGGGCCTCATCCAGAGAGAGGCGAACCTGGCCGGATACCGTGGCCAGATGAATCCGAAGGGAGTCTTTGATACGGGCCCAATAGTGCCTATGAAGCCTATCCGATCGTCCCTGGGCCGAGGAGAGACGGCCTGCCAGTGTCAGGTTAAAGTCATCGCTCACCACCGTGCCGGCACCGCGGCCGATGTACTCATATTCCGCCGATATACTCATCCGAGCGCGGACGGTCGGTCCGGCAGATTCCAGGAAATGGGCTTTTTTCAGCTCACCGGCCACGGCCTGGATCTGGGGATGATTCAAGAGTGCCAGATCATGGAGCGATCCGTCTCCGGCCAGGGGGGCCGCATCCATACAAAAGGCCTCGGTATCCAGGGCCAGGGCCACGTCCGGGGAGATACCACAGAGGGTCTTTAAACGACGCATGAGATAGAGGGCCCGCCGCTGGTGATGCGCCTGTTCGGACCTTCCCGCCACCACGATCTTATGGGCCGCCAGCTGCTGGAGGCCGTAGGTATCACCCACGGCTTTTAAACGGGTATAGTGGCGAACCCGGATCTCATAAGCGGCCATTAAGCCCTCCCAGATTGCCCCCATCTCATGCGCGTAGGTGATATCAAAGTAGAGCCCCATGGCTTCGGCCACCCGTTCGTTGATCTCATTGTCCAGCCGGGTTTTCGCCGTCTCGGCCGTGAGCTCGGCCGCACGGCCCAGCTCGGTGTTCCGCCGGATCTCGAAGAGGGGCTGAATGATGCCAAATAACCCGTTTATCAGCGTCTGGGAGACAAAGCCGCCCCCATTATCCAAAAGGCCGGCAGGGGAGATGGTCCCCAGTTCGAAGTAAAGGGACGGATAATTGGGGAGGGTGGCGATACCTGCCGTCACGAGGGAGGCGGCAAAAAGGGCCCGCTTCATGGCCACCTGGGGATTTTGAGCCACAACCAGGGAGGTGATCATGGCCATATTCAGGGTCTCGGGAATTTTCACGATCGCCGGGGCGAACGCCCCCCGGGAAAAACGGCTGGTGAGGACATACCGTCCCTGTCCGCCCAGGTCCGCCTCTTCATGAGTATAATCCGTCACCTCACCATCATCGGGGGTGAGCCTGAAGAGGGATTGATACCCTTTTTTATCGGACTCGAATATGAGATGGATCCCGTCCTCGGAGTAGATCCGGCTGATACGACCGGCCCCATCACCCAAATGCGTTTTTAAATCCCGGCCCGTCTCATCCACCGAGAAGAGGCCGTAGGGGCCCTCATCTATCCGACTGAGAAAGAAGACCCGCCCCGTTTCCCGGAGATGCACGGGAAGGAAGGGGTCACCGGGAAGCCCCGGAACCGTATCACTCCCCCGATAACGGATCGTACCTGACGGGGTGTATTCAAAGTGCAATCGCATAAGGGAGAGGGCCTGATCCCCCGGTACCCACCGACCACCATGGGAGAGAGCCTTAAAGAGGGTAAAGGTGGCGGGCGTCTCCGTGCAAGAAGAGCCGCCCTCATCACCCTTGGATCTTAAGGGAATCAGTCGCAAGGTCTGGGAATCGAAGTAGTAGAGGGCCCGATGACTCCCGGGGGCGTCGGCGACCCGAAAGAAGAGAAGATACTCCGGGGACCAGATCTCAAAGGGGGAGACCGGCCCGGTGACCCGGGTCACCCTTTTATTTTTTACCCGGAAGATAATCCGATCATGATCGGTGGTCCCGAAGGTCTCCACCAGCTGCGCCTGTCCGGTGTAGAGAGGGGCCATCAACTCGCTCACCATGGCCATATCCGCATCTTGGATCACCGATTGCCGATTCAAGGTGCCGCATCCCCCACCCAAAAGGAGAAGGGATACGACCAGAAACCGTATAAATCGGCCCCTACTCATCGCTGAGATCCTTCGTGGCCATGGCCACGATGTGCTTGGCAGACTCATGGGAGGGGTCTCCTTGAACCAACCCGAAGGTGACCTCCGGCGGGGCCATATCGTAGAGATGTTCCAGAGCCTTGATATTTTGATCGAGGCGTTTCACCACAACGAGGGCGCCGTCAATCGTCGTCTCGGAGAGGATCATACCCAGGGTATGGGACTCCCATACGCAGGTGGTATCAAGCTCTCGTAAATCCTGGGTCAGCGCTTTAAAGATACTGTTCACGTACCATATCATCCGATCGGGATGACTCTTCTGGAGCCTGTCCACATGTTCGATACGGGCGAGGATAAAGGTAAAGGTCGATTTGTATCGCTTCATGCGAATCAACTCTCGCTTCAGCTCGATCTCAAAATACTGTTTATTAAAGAGGTTGATGTGGCCATCCCGGAGTACAGAGGCCAGGTCCACGCCAATTATCTGCCCACTGCGTACCGCTTCCCAGGCAAGATCGGTCAATGCATAGGCGTAGATATTTTTCTCCACGGTCTCTTCCGGGGCACAAATTAGGCCACACACCAGGCATTCAAGCTCGACAACGGGCTCGGGAACGATGGCCTGGCAATTGGCACACTTGAAATAATCGGAGGGTTTCTCATAATCGACCCCGATATGGCGCAGAGTCTTCCCGCATTTGGGGCAGATAAGATCCGTTCCCCGGCTGAAACTCTCCATGGAATCCACATGACCACACTGGAAATGATGAATCATCTGCCCTTTGACAATATCGATGGAGGCACAGACAGGACACACCTCACGATAATTGATCTGGTAGGAGTTACACAGATCGCAGAGCCTCACCCGGTTCCTCAACCGCCGCACGAAAAAACCCCGCTCGGACAGGGCATCGAGATAGTCGGCCTCACTCTCCAGCTCACCGATGATATTTAAGATATCGGGGTAGAAGTGTCCGGTGGGTTTAAAAGGGGAGGAGACAGGCTCGATGACGGAGACCCCACTCTTGGCAACGGACACCAGGAAGGAGAGAATGGCCGTATCGGTTAAATAGCCCCGCCAGTATTTCTTCGATAAGAAGAGCACATTTCGAATGGCCACCAGGACTTCCGATGGATGAAGGGGCCTGTACAGCACATAAACGGCCCCTTTCCTGAAGGCCGCCACGAGGAACTCTCTTTCATAACAGGAGGTCACCAGAACCGTCTTACTGGTAAAGACGGGGAGCTCATCCAGACCCGAGCTCTCCTCGCCCTGACAGTAGAGGGTCAGGTCGGTGTGCTCCGGCACCCGATGAAAGGAGGATGTCTCATGGCAGGCCACGGAGAGGGTCGCTTCAAACGATGCGGATATCAGGCTATTTTTTAAGAGGCGACACTCCGCCTCTTCGGCACCCACAATGGCCACATTAAAGACTTTTTTCATCGTAAAATCACCATTTCTTTGTATTGCGCCACGCCGATTCCGGCAGATACCCCTCTTCATAATTGATCCGAAAAAACTCCAGGCAGAGCGCCCCGAACCTCACCCATCTGAAAAGGGCCTTGTAGGCTGGAAATAAAAAGACGGTGAGCAAAAGGGGAATCTCCTCGTCTCTGCGTTCGCTAAAGAAGAGTGCCGCGATAAAGGTGATGAGGGAAACCACCACATAGACCACATAGGTAAAACACCACACGAAGATGAGGAGTTTGGGATAAAAGGCCAGCATCAACACCAGGTAAAGGGCGTAGACAAAGGTTAAAATCACAGTAAATAAAAATTCTAAGGAGAGCTCAAAGGCATTTCGCCAGTCATATTTCCAAAATTTCATGATATCGAGATGCTTACGGAAATAGGTGCGAAAGGCCCCCTTATCCCAGCGGAATCTCTGCCCTCTCAAGATACGCCAGGTCTCCGGGGCGTTGGTCATGGAGATGGCCGCCGGTGCGAAGACGATATGCCACCCCCCCTTTTTAATTTTTAAGGTCAGATCGGCGTCTTCGGCCAGTTCAGGGTCCCACGCCCCACAAGAGGCCAGGGCCTCTCTCCGAAAGGCGCCGAAGGCACCGCTGATCTGCATGCCCATCCCCAGTAAGCCCAACCACCGTTTCCACATGGTAATGGATACGGCGTACTCCACGGCCTGGAGACGGGTCCAGATGGATGCATCGATATTTCGGATCTTTATATTTCCGGCCACCCCCCCCACCCGGGGATCGTAAAAAGGGCCGATCATATGAAACAGGATATCCCGGTCAAAGGAGGTGTCGGCATCTACGGAGACGATAAAGTCCCCCCGGGAGAGATAAAGGGCCATGTTGGAGGCCGTGGGCCGCCCGGATCGCCCGGTGGCCGCGCTGTTTCTATAGAGTTTTATGAGCCCCTTATCGGCAAAGGGCTTGGCCGCCTCATACATCCCGTCCTCGGAGTTGTCATCGATGACAATCACTTCGAGATCGGGATAGTTCAGCTCAAGAAGAGAGCGAATGGCCCCAGCCACGCTGGCCACTTCGTTATACCCCACGAGGAGAACACTCACCGATGGGCAGGTGTCAAAAAAGGCCTTTTTTTTACCCTCATCACTGGTGAGAAAACCAAATATTTTGGCGAAGAGAAGGAAAATGGGGGGAAAAATATACCGGGGAAATTCGCCAAAAATAAATATGGGCATAAAGAACAGGGCCCACTCCCACACCGCACGGGTGGCGAGTTGAAATTCAATATAATTGAGAAAATCAAATAGATAGAAGATATAAGGGTGCAGAAAATCGATCACAAGGGGTACCGCCATGCATGAGTCGTACATGATGCCCTCACAAAAAAATCGTTCGGGCGATAGTGACGCACATATCCCGGTCGTATCCGGCCTCTTGGGGTGCCATTTTCACGACGATTTCACCAGGGAAAGAAGAACAGCGGTCCCCTTAGATGACAAGCCCCGACTACGGATGCCGGGTGGCCCCCAGTTCTACCCAATTTTTTCGCTATTTTTTTTGTTATGTCATACCCGTCCATTAAAAACAATGTGTCATGTGATGGCAATCGGATACCGAATTGTTGATATCGCAACGCAGTCGCCCGTCTATGCCCCCGCCCCTTTATCTGGCAAGGGCCATCGACCCTTTACCCTGCAAGGCCTCTTTAAAATAGGCCTGCACCCGCTTCTCGGTAAATGAGGGAATTTTATCCTGAAGTTGCACCAGGGAGATCTGATTGACAATCTCAGGCTTGTCCGTATGAATGACGACGACAGAGCCGTGATCGATCTCCCCACGCACCGCATCGCGGGTAATCACCCCCAGCCCCATGTCATAGACCAGGGCCGAGCGCACGGCTTGGATACTATCCACGGTGAGTACCACATTCACCGTCACCGACTTCCGGCCAAAGTGATGCTTAAACCACCCCGTGATGGCCAGATCGTGATGATCGTAAGAGATAAAGTCCTGGGTGAGAAGATGAGACAGGGAGAGATTCCCCCGTAAGGTGTCATTAAAATAGGCGGCAGAGCAGGCCAGGATCACCTCCTCATCCATGATGGACTCCACATAGTAGAGCCCCAGATCGGCGACATAGTGTCTCTGGCTTAAGAAGAGATCCACCATGGCAAAATCCAGCTCTCCCTCCTTGACCATCTCCAGCATTTTTTCTGAATTGCCCAGGGTCAGATCGAAGGTCACCTCGGGATACTCCTTTCGAAAGGCCCCCATCATCTGGGGAAAATTTGCCTTGCCGAACTCCACGGGTGCACCGAATTTCACTCGGCCCGAGGGTTCATCCCGCCCCGATCTCAAGAGCTTCAGCCCCGCCTCCAACTCTAAAAAAAAGGGGTGGAGAATATGAAAGAGTGTCGTGGCCGCCGCCGCGGGGACCAGTCGCTTATGCATCCGCGTAAAGAGGGGCACCTTGATCTCATACTCCAGCTTCTTGAGATGCTGGCTCACCGCCGATGGGGTCACATTGAGCTCTCTGGCGGCACCGCTGATGCTCTGATTCACATAAATATAATAAAAAACTTTCAGTCGATTGACATCTAGTGAATTAAGCATAACTTAACCTATGGTTTAAATCGTTTAAATTTACGTGGGGCAAGATGTGATGTAGTTTGTCAACCGTGGCGTTGAACGACAGAGAACCCCTCCGGCGATACGGCACATGCCCCTGTTTTCACCCGTCTAAACACCAGGGGCGGGCACCCAACCCTTTAATCGGGCCCTGTCGAGGGGACGGAATAGGCCATGCCCTCTGCATTCCAGGCGTTTTCGCCGATATATAAAAGATGCCTCCGGCGGCAAGGCCGAAGGCCATACGCCTGACACCTTTGACACACAGCGTTTGGCTGTTTGTCATGACCCTATTCGTGGCGGCCCCTTCCCAGGGACGGGGGACAGTCACAAACACCGGGGGGCCCGGGGCGGCAAAGCCGCTTCGGCAAAAAAATACCCTGGCCGCCGAGGCATTTTTTTTGCATACCAGATATCAACTCTTTAACGGAGAATAAGATGGAAACAAACGATTGGAAGATAGAGACAAAGGCAGTCCAGAGTGGATACTCACCCAAAAATGGCGAGCCCCGAGTAACCCCCATCGTCCAGAGCACCACCTACAAATACGATACCTGCAAGGGAATCGCGGACCTCTTTGATCTGAAGGTTCCCGGGCACATGTATTCACGCATCAGCAACCCCACGGTGGAGGTTCTCGAAAACAAGATGGCCGCCCTGGAAGGCGGTGTGGGTGCCCTGGCCCTCTCTTCCGGCCAGTCGGCCTCCACCCTCTGCATACTAAATATCTGCGAGGCAGGCGACCATTTTGTGGCCCTCTCCACCCTCTACGGAGGCACCTTCAACCTCTTTAAGCACACCATGAAAAAGATGGGCATCACGGTGACCTTTGTGGACCCCCACGCCCCGGCGGCGGAGGTAAAGAAGGCCTTTCAGTCCAACACCAAACTCCTCTTCGGTGAATCTCTATCAAACCCCGGCACCGATGTCCTCGACTTCGACAAATTTGCCGCCATCGCCCAGGACATGGACGTGCCCTTCATCGTGGACAACACCTTCCCCACCCCCTGCCTCTGCCGTCCCTTAGAACACGGGGCTCATATCGTCATCCACTCCACCACCAAGTACAGTGACGGCCACGCCACCAGTGTGGGCGGCGTCATCGTGGACGGTGGTACCTTCAACTGGGCCAACGGGAAGTTCCCCGGACTCACCGAGCCCGATGAGTCCTATCACGGACTCAGCTTTGTGGAGACCTTCGGCGCCCAGGCCTATATCGTCAAGGCCCGAGTGCAGTGGATTCGGGATATCGGGTGCTACATGACCCCTCAAAATGCCTTCCTCACCAACAAGGGCCTCGAGACCCTTCACCTGCGCATGGAGCGTCACAGCAGCAACGCCATGGCCCTGGCCACCTACCTAGAGGGGCATGATAAGATCAGCTGGGTAAAATATCCCATGCTGAAAAGCGACTCCAACTACGATCTCTGCAAGAAATACATGACCGCGGGAAGCGGCGTGCTCACCTTCGGGACGAAAGGGGGTCGAGATGCCGCCGAGACCCTCATGAACAGCCTCAAGCTGGCCAATATCGTGGTCCACGTGGCCGATGTCCGCACGGGCGTCCTCCACCCGGCAAGCATGACCCATCGCCAGATGAATGAGGCCGATCAGCTCAAGGCCGGGGTCCTTCCCGAACTGGTACGCGTCACCGTGGGCATCGAGCACATCGACGATATCATCGCCGACTTCGATCAGGCCTTAGAACGTCTCTAATCTCAAGAAGAGAGTGAAAAGACAAAGCCTCCGGCGATCCTAGCCGGAGGCCCATTCCCATAAGGGCGTAAAGGACTCCCCATGCGCCCTCTTCAGGCTCAACGGGTCTAAAAAAAGCCGTGGGGCCTCTTCCATGGGTCTTTTTCATTGGACAGTCGGGCCATCATACCCCATGCCCATCACCCCTCAAGACCACCCAAACTGGATTGCACCATGTTTATTTTCGACGAACCCTATATCTCCGATGTGGCCAATGCCTTCCTCGTGGCATCCCAGGTACCCCTATTAAGAAATGAGTTCTCCACGGCCTCGGTCTCCCCCGAGGCCCACCATATTTCGGACGAAGAGGCCCTAGAGGAGCTGGAACGCACAGATGCCAGGTGGGTGTACAGCAACAGCGAGAATGCCATCGGCTGGATTGTCAACCACTTAGGGGCCGATTCGGCCCTGGCCACCCGAATCGAACTCTTTAAGAACAAGGCAAAATTCAGACGCGCCACGGCCCCCCTCTTTCCCGATATCACCTTTCTCGAAGTCCCGGCAAAGGAGATAGAGGAGCTCCCCTTCGATGCCGTGGACGCCCCCTTTATCGTCAAACCCACCGTGGGCTTTATCAGCGCCGGGGTCCATCGCATCGACACCGAAGCCCAGTGGAAGAGGGTCCAGAAGGAGCTCCGTACCGAGACCCATGAGGCGGCCAAGGCCTTCCCCAAAGAGGTGTTAAACACCGCCTCCTTTATCATCGAATCCATTATCGAAGGGGATGAATACGCGGTGGATGCCTATTTTGATGATGAAAACCGCCCGGTGATTTTAAATATTTTCCTTCACAAATTCACCGATGCCCAGGACATGAGCGACCGCCTCTACCTCACCTCGGCCGATATCATCGCCACCCACCACGACCCCATCGAGGCCTTCTTAACCGATATCGCCACCTTAGGTGATTTCAGGGGCCTGCCCATCCATGCCGAGATCTGCATAGATCAAGACAAGACCATCCGACCCATCGAGATCAACCCCCTTCGCTTTGCCGGCTGGTGCTCCACCGATATCGCCTATTATGCCTATGGCATCAATGTCTATGAGTACTTTGCCGAGAAGAAGAGGCCCCACTGGCCCACCATCTTCGAAGCCTCGGGAGGATGCACCCACGCCATGGCTGTCATCGAACGCCCCACCCCCCTTTTGAAGAGTGCCCGCTTCGACTATGACGCCCTGGAAAAATCGGTCACCACCGTCCACGCCTTAAGAAAGATGGATTACCGACGGTTCTCTCTCTACGCCTTCCTCTTCTTCAGCGTCACCCCGGAGACCCACCACGAACTGGACAAGATGCTGACCTTAGACCCCGCCATGTTTATCATCGAGGGGTAAGGATTCGGCCGACGGGGAAAAATGCGTTCTATCGCTAAAATAGGCGGGGGAAAACAGGCCTTCCGGTGGCATACGGGTTAAAGATGCCTCGCTTGGCCCTGCCGGGGTCCAATCTTTTGCCTGATTTGAAAAGTTGGGCTTGTCACACAGACTTTTATAGTGACAATGACGGGCCTTTGGCCCCTCATTGTCACACACCTGGGGTCCAGGGGATTTATCTCCTGGCCGCCGGAGGCTCCGTTTCTTAATCACTTTGACCCTAGAAGGCATCGCTTTTTGTATGTTCTATTTTTGCTCCGGCCTTAAGCTGAATAGTGACCCCATTTTTTTTTAATTTTCTAAGGAGTGACCCATGAGTGAGCACCAGCCCCCCATACGATACGACCTTCAAATCATCGAATCCTGGATCGAGCCGGGATCCAAAGTCCTCGGCCTGGGATGTGGAGAGGGGGATCTTCTCTGTGCCCTCAAGAAGAGTAAGAACATCCGGGAGACCGGCATCGAGATCGTGGAGTCCAAGGTGGCCCACTGTATCGAAAAAGGGCTCTCCGTGATTCAAGGGGACATGAACATCGAGATCGATGACTACCCCGATGGATTCTTCGACTACGTCGTCTTGAGCCAGACCATCCAGCAGACCTACAACCCCATAGAAATTCTTCAAAAGATCATGAGAATCGGAAAACGTGTGGTGGTTACCTTTCCCAACTTCAGCCACTGGCATGTGCGCATGCAGTTTCTCTTTTCGGGCCACGCCCCGAAGACGAAACAGCTCCCCTACGCATGGTACGACACCCCCAACATTCGCGTACTCTCCATCAACGACTTTAAACAGCTCTCCCACGAGGCGGGCTTTAAAATCATTCGGGAGATGGCCATCAGGACCCACTCCGCCAATCGATTCGGCCAGACCATCAAGTTCCTACCCAACTTACGGGCCACCTATGGCCTCTTTCTCCTCTGCGATGCCCAGGCAAAGTGAGAAAAGAGAGGGGAAGGAAAAGGGACGCGCTTACAATGAAAGAACCGCACCCTCTTTACCGGTGAGGGTCGACCGAAAAAAGGGCCTCCGAAGTCCGAGGGACGGGCTTAGCGATTACGGTATGGCTCCGGATCGATATCATAGCGTTTCATCACCTGCTGAAGCGCCTGGCGCTCCAGGCCACAACGCCTCGCCGCCTGGGCCACGTTGCCACAGCTCTCCTTTAAAAGCGCCCCCACATAGTGATCGTTAAACTCTTTGAGACAGAGGGCCTTGGCCTCCTTGTAGGAGAGTGCGGTCAGATTCACCCCCAGACTCTCCGTGGGTACCGCCTCGGGGTGGACGGAAAACACCTCTTTTAAATCGTGGGGCTCCATCATCTCTCCCGTGGCGAAGAGAAGCCCTTTCATCACCAGGCTCTCCAGTTCACGCACATTTCCCGTTAAGGGCAGTTCCATGAGCATCGCCATGAGAGCCTCGGAGACGGGCAAGGGGTCTCGCCCCATGGCACCGGCATGCTTATGAATAAAAAGAGTCACCAGGGAGGGAATATCCTCTCGCCGTTCGCGCAGAGGGGGCAGGGCCAGGGAGATCACGTTAAGTCGATAGTAGAGATCCTGCCGAAACTCCCCCTTTTCGATGGCCGTGGGCAGATCTTTATTGGTGGCGGCGATAATCCGTACATCCACGGGGATGGATTTTGTCCCCCCGAGGGGTTTGATCTCCTTCTCCTGGATTACCCGAAGCAGCTTGGACTGAATGGCCGGGCTGATCTCACCGATCTCGTCCAGAAAAAGCGTCCCCCCGCTGGCCGCCTGAAAAAGCCCCTGACGATCCGAGGTGGCCTGGGTGAAGGCCCCCTTCATATACCCAAAGAGCTCACTCTCTAAGATCTGTTCGGGAACGGTGGGACAGTTCACGGTGATAAAGGGCCCCTTTCGTCGCTCACTCTGGGCGTGAATCGCCCGACAGGTCAGCTCTTTTCCCGTGCCCGACTCCCCGGTAACCAAAACGGTCATATCGGTGCGAGCCACCGTGCGAATGATCTCAAACACCTTCACCATGGCGGGAGAGTGCCCCACAATATTGTGAAAGGTCTCCTTCTTGTGGTAGGCGTTGTGGAGCCGGATATTCTCGCTAATCAGACGGCTGCGCTCCAGGGCTTTTCTTAAGCGAAAGACCAGGGTGTCATGATCGAAGGGCTTGGGAATAAAATCACAGGCCCCGGCCTGAATCACCTCCACCGCCGAGTCGATGGAGCCGTAGGCCGTCATCATGATGACCGGAAGGTCCCGCTTCACCTCTTGGATCTTTCGGAGCAGCGTGAGGCCCCCCATGCCCGGCATCTTCATGTCCGAGAGCACCAGGGCGTAGTCCCGCGTCTCTATCATGGAGAAGGCCTCTTCCCCGCAAGATGCCGTATCCACCCGGCAGCCCAGGTCGGGCTCTAAGCTTCGCGTGAGAAGCCGGAGCATATCGCTTTCGTCATCTACAATTAAAATACGCGGTATCAAAATTATCTCTCCCGTCACTAGTGCCGATTAGGCCTTCTAGGATCAACGTGTGGCAAAAATGTGCCTCCGGCGGCCCTGCCGGGAGCCAAACTTTTGAAAAGTTTGGCAAACATATGTTATGCATTTATTCGCGCTTAACACCAAATCAAAAGCGGGTGTGATTTGCCCCGAGGGGCGAGGGGTAAAGCCTCGCCTCCAGCGCTTTTTTCCCAAAAAACACCACAAAAACTTTTCGATGATAAAGAATACATGCCTGTAAGAAAATTTTTATAGTGGATGTGACGGGCCTTTGGCCCGTCACATCCACAGCTGGGGTCCAGGGGATTTATCCCCTGACCGGGCGTATCGATTTAATCGGGAAAACGCCTATTTTAGCCGTTTACACCCCAATATATTGCAGTCACTATATTACAAACACTCGACATACAGCGGATCGTACCCGCCCAAATGGCTTAGGGCTCTGGCAAAAAACAGATAAATATATTTCATAAGAGTACCGCTGTGATTTGCCTCGAGGAACGAGAGCTAAAGCGTAGCGATAACTCGCTTTCGAGGGGGCTCACCTCGCCGCCGGAGGCATCTCTTTTTGTATCTTTTATGTTTGCTCCGGCCCCTATGCCTTGGGAGCCGACATCCGGGGCAGACGCACGGTAAAGGTGGTGCCCCTGCCGGGGGTGCTCATCACATCAATTCCGCCCCCATGGTTCTTGACGATGCCGTAACTCACCGACAGCCCCAGGCCGGTCCCCGTCCCCGTGGGTTTGGTGGTGAAAAAGGGGTCGAAGATGCGGGAACGGGTCTCGGCATCCATGCCACAGCCCGTATCGGAGATGGTGGTGAAAAGGGTGTCAGGATCTGCCATCCCCGTGGTGATATGAATCTCCCCGGTGCCGTCAATGGCGTGCACCGCATTGATAATGAGGTTGATGAAGACCTGTTTGAGCTTCTCAGAATCGGCATAGATCTCCGGCAGGGACCCCGCCTCGCCGATCTCGGTGATCACCTGGATGCCGTCCATCTCGGCCTGATGCCGGGAGAAGGCACAGACATCCCCGATGATCTGATGAAGATCACAGGACCGCTTTTCAGATGGGGTACTGCGGGCGAAGTTCAGTAAGGAGGCCACCACCTTCTTGCAGCCGACCACATGCTTTTCGATGACGGAGAGATCCTCTTTCAGGCTGCTCCCGTCCTCGGCACTGCGCTTGAGGAGCTGGGTGTACCCCAGGATAATACCTAAGGGGTTGTTCACCTCATGGGCCACACCGGCGGAGAGCTCTCCCACGGCGGCCAACTTTTCGGTGGTGGCCATCTGCTCCCGCATGGCGAGCACCTCCTCCACATCCCTCACCATAAAAAGAGTGGTCCCCTCCCGGCTGTCCATATCGGCAACCCCGCTGACCAGGGCGCGAAAGGTACGCCCACCGGCCCCTTTCAGGATCACCTCGGTGTTGCCCTCGCACCCCTTCGCGACTACCCGCGCCATGAGGCCTTCAAAAGAGAGGGCATCGACAAACAGATCCTCGAAGGAGTGCCCCCGAGCATGACCGCCCACCCCCTGCAAGAG
>JABXKT010000337.1 GCA_013619155.1 Desulfobacteraceae bacterium | reverse complement strand
CCTGGTTAGAGACCGACGCCGACATCCAGAAGATGCTAGAACGCCTTCCCGATATCGACCGGGAGTTCATCACCCGGGGCTAAGAAGACAAAAGAGAAGGCTCCCCTTAACCGGGATTTAAAACGTCCGGACTTCTGGACCTTTATATATCGACATATGGCAATGCATAGGGACGTTGGCCCCCATGGGCCCGTGATACATCCGTGGAAACGGCGTCTCTTTGGCGCATAAAAACAGACCTTATTTTAATACCGCCTTTATTTAAGGAGACTCACCATGATCATCAAAGTACTGGGACCGGGATGCACCAAATGCAACAAGACAGAGGCCATCGTAAAAGAGGCCGTTGCCGAAGCAGGGATTGAGGCCACCGTGGAGAAAGTCACCGATATGCTCGTCATCGGAGGCTACGGAGTGATGGGTACGCCCGCCGTGGTGGTGAATGAGACGGTAAAGAGCGTGGGCAAGGTGCCCAAGAAAAAAGATGTTCTCGCCTGGATTACCGCCTGATCTTTTTTTAAAAAAAAGGGGGGTCTATAGAGACCCCCCTGGCCTCTCTATAGGGATTGAGGACCGATGCCGTGTCGCCATCCCCTCCGCAGGCCTTACAGTGTTCCCCTTTGTTTGAGTATCGCCCCAAGAGACCTCTCACATAATCACAGATTAGGAGGACGGCCATGATTCTCACCGGATACACCAAACGTCTCACACGCCCCGAGTGCAACCACAAATTTGAATCCATTCACTGTATCGCCCGGCTTCACGACGATATCTCAGAAGTGCTCCCCTACTTAAACGCCGAGCTGGGAGGAACCCACTACTTCATGGACCCATCATCAAGGTCAGCGGCAAGGAGATCGCCATCAACGCCCTGAACGAAGAGGCCCAGGCAGACCAGATTCTCACCTGGCTGGTCACGGAGATCAATGAGACATGGGCCCATCGCGAGACCATCACCCCCCGGTACAAGGGGAAGGATCGCCCCACCCTCCTAAAGATCCTCACCCTCCTCCCCAAGACAAATTGCAAGGCCTGTGGCCAGCCCACCTGTATGGTCTTTGCCGCCCAGGTGGTGGAAGGGGGTCGCACCCCATCCCAATGCCCAGAGTTAAGCCCCGACAATCGGGTAGCCCTGGAGACATACCTGGCCGATTTTGACCTGGACTAATCCCACAAAAACCATTGACCCCTGATGGAAGAGACCATGAAACGACTCATCTTTACCCTCCTTTTCTGCCTCTGGATATCACCGGCCCTCGCCGATGCCCTGCCCCCAGTTCCCACCCCGGGGATGGTCACCATGCTCGACTTAGGGGCCCATAAATGCGTTCCCTGCAAGATGATGGCCCCTATCATCGAAAACCTCCAGGAAGAGTATCGAGGAAAGGCCTCCATCCTCTTCATCGATGTGTGGGAGAATAGGTCCGAGTCGAAAAAATACA
>JABXKT010000221.1 GCA_013619155.1 Desulfobacteraceae bacterium | reverse complement strand
CCCCAAGGTGTGATAACTAAGGTAACGTAGTGCTCTAAGCACTTAGACTGGTCAACGTGAGCTTTTACAAGCTCCGGCCTTTAGGCCGGGGTAGTTGACCGTTTACTCTCCTGCATGTTTCAGTTTACGCCTTCTTCGTATCTCCACCAAACCGGCCTCTCATGATATCCCTGCGGGAGAGCTTCGGCGGGTGCGTTGCCCTTAAAGCTTTTTCGCCTTTGGCCGAGGCGAGCAGCGAGGATGTCTGGTGGGCAGACGCCAACAGCGATTCATGGTAGTTTTCGGGTTCTGCCGTGCAGAGGTAGATGACCCGCACCGATTCGGGATCGGCGAGGTAGGCCTGGGGATGCTTTTTTTGAACCTCCGCCAACCGTTTTTTCGCCAGGGCGAGCATATCGTCCCGATCCCCGAAGTTCATGGTTCCTGTGGGGCAGCTCTGGACGCAGGCGGGCAGCATCCCGGCCTGTATCCGGTCGAGGCACATATCGCACTTGCTCCAGAGCCCTGTCTCCTCATCCATGCGGGGCACGTTGTAGGGGCAGAGTTGCGAGCTTGTGAGATTCACCCTGCGCACGGCGGTACGCAAAATGGCCCGGTCCGTCATGACCACGGCCCCTGTCTCGGCGTCCTGGACCACGGCCCCCGGCGCGTAGAGGTTGCAGACGTATTTACACGGGGGCTCGATGCAGTGGCGGCACTGCTCCGGGAAGAAGTGCCAGTTCAGTGCCCCCTTTTTATCTCGCTCCTCGGTGAAACGCACCAGGCGGATGGTCTTGGAGGAGAGATCCGCAGGGTTCTGATGAGAGCCCCGGTTCCGAGTTTTCTCGGCGGGCAGTCTCTTCCACTGTTTGCATGCCACCTGACAGCCACGGCAGGCGGTGCAGAGGCTTAAGTCGACAAAAAAACTCTTACCACCCATTAATTATCCCCCTTTTTCCATTTGCGCATATTCACCATGAACGCCTTGTATTCGGGAATGCCCGTGTTGGGATCCCCCACGTTTGGTGTGACGATGTTGGCCGAGTCGCCGCCGCCTTCGGGGGTCACCCAGCCGTAATGCCAGGGCATGCCCACCATGTGGACATCCTTTCCCTTCACCCGAAAGGGTTTGATACGCTCGGTTACCATGGCGATGGCCCAGAGGGATCCCCGGACGCTCTCCACGGTGACCTTCTCACCGTTTTCGATGCCGCGTAGTTTTGCCAGTTCGGGGCTGATCTCCACGAACATCTGGGGCTCGGCTTCCACGAGCCAGGACTGCCAGCGGGTCATGGAGCCTGTCTGCCAGTGTTCCGTGATCCGGTAGGTAGTGCCCACGAAGGGGTAGCGGGGATCACAGACGGCCCTCTCCTCTTTTTCCACCCGTATCGCCGTGGGGTTGCTCAGCTGAGGGGAGAAGGGATGCTTGTCAACAGGGCACTCCAGGGGCTCGTAATGCTCTGGGAGGGGGCCGTCCGAACGGCCCGGTCCGAACAATTGCCCCAATCCGTGTTTTCTCATGATAAATGGATGGCGGGTTCCTGGGGCCCAGCCGCCGTCGGGAACGTCTCCCTGCCACCTCTTGCCGTCCCATCGGATCACCGATTTTTCCGGATTCCAGGGCGTGCCTGTGGCGTCGACGGAGGCTCGGTTGTAGATGATGCGGCGGTTGACGGGCCAGCACCAGGTCCAGTTGGGGAAGAGGCCGATGCGAGCCTGCTCGGCTGTTTGGCCGGTGTCGCGGCGTTCGGATTTGTTGCCCTCATCGGTCACCGAGTTGCAGTAGAGCCAGTTGCCCGAGGTGGTGGAGCCGTCGGCCTGGAGGTAGGAGAAGCTGGGCACCTGCTGGCCCTTCTTGAAATCTTTCCCCTTGACCGTGACATCACGAGTGAACCAGCCGTTGGCCAGCTTGGCCGCCTGCTGGGCGCTGAAGCTGTAATGGCCGGACTCATTTTTTTCACACATATTGGTGAAGCTTAAGCGGGTGATGGGCTCGGGGTAGGCGCCGCCCTCCGCCTCGTAGAGGCGAACCAGCTCTTCCCACAATTCGTGGAAATAGTGGCCGTCGGAGAGGAGGCCTTTGGGAGCATCCGGCCCCTTGTAGCGCCACTGCATCCAGCGGCCGGAGTTGGATACCGAGCCCTCCTTCTCGATGGCCGAGGCACAGGGGATGTAAAAGGTCTCCGTCTTGATCTTCGACGGATCCATCCCCGGGCCCTTCCAGAAATCGCTGGTCTCGCACTGGAAGAGGTTGACGTTCACCATCCAGTCGAGTTTGCCCAAGGCCTCTCGGGTCTTGTTGGAGTCGGAGCTGGAGCAGGCCGGGTTCATGCCCCAGATCAGCCCGCCGGAGAATTTGCCCTCATGCATTCGGTGGATGAGGGGGATCCAGGAGTACTCGCTGGGCGAGTGGTTATCTAAGCGGGGGAGAAATTGGTAGCCCTCCTCCGGGGTGTTGTCCGAGTACATCGCCTTGATGAGGCTGGCAGAGTAAGCGGGATAGTGTTGCCACCAGTTGGCGCTCATGGGGTCCGCGCTCACCGGCGTGTAGGCCGCGTTGTACTGGGCCAGGGTATCCTGACCGGCCAGGGGGGTCTTGAGATAGCCGGGCAGGATATGGTAGAGGAGGGCATAATCCGTGGATCCCTGGACGTTGCACTCCCCGCGCAGGGCGTTGACACCGCCTCCGGCGATGCCGATATTGCCCAGCATCAGCTGGATCATGGCCATGGCGCGGATGTTCTGAACCCCTACGGAGTGCTGGGTCCAGCCCATGGCGTACATGATGGTGCCCGCCTTATCTTTTTTGCCCGTGGCCGCATAGGTCTCGTAGAGGGCGGCGAGGTCGGCGGTGGCGATACCCGATATGGTGGAGACTTTTTCTAAGCTGTACCGTTTGTAGTGCTTTTTCACGATCTGGAACACGCAGCGGGGGTGTGTAAGGCTTTTGTCCTGTTTGGGCACCCCTTTTTCATCCATCTCGAAGGCCCACTGGGACTTGTCGTAGGCGCGTGATTCGGGGTCGAATCCCGAAAAAAGACCATCCTCGAAGGCGTATTTTTCCCCGACGATAAATGAGGCGTTGGTGTACTCCCGCATGTATTCGGGGAAATATTTTTTATTGTCGACAATGTATTTGATCATGCCGCCCAGTACGGCGATATCCGTACCGGAGCGCAGACCCATATACATATCCGACCGGGCCGAGGTCCGCGTATACCGCGGGTCCACATGGATGATCTTCCCGCCCTTTTGCTGGGCCTTGAGGGCCCACTTGAAAGAGATGGGGTGGTTCTCTGCCGCATTTGCAGATCGTTCCAGTGATTGGTCATCGCACCGCGTCCGAACGACTCTCCCAGAGCCGCAACCGTTGCGCTATGTCAGATACGGGCCTGGTGTTCGATGTAGACGAGGCCTAAGGAGCGCATGAAACTGTGCATGGCCAGGCACTCTTCGTTGTCGATGGCGGCAGATCCCAGGGATGCGATACCGCGGGTCCGGTTCACCACCTCCCCTTTGGCATTGGTCGTTTCGAAGGTTTTGTCCCGGGAGTCTTTGATCAGGCGGGCGATTCTCTTCTTGCACCACTCCCAATCTTTTTCCACAAAGGTATCGCCGTAGGGCTCGCGGTGCAGGCAGGTCAGGGTCCGGTTGGGGTTTTCCGTCATCTGGATGGTGGCGGCACCCTTGGCGCACAAGGCCCCCTCGTTGATGGGATGATCTGGATCTCCCTCGATATTGATGGCCCGTTTTGTCTCGAGGGAGGTGTGTACGAGAAGACCGCACCCCACGGAGCAGAAGGCGCATATGGAGGTGGTCTGCTTGCTCCACCTGGGATCGAGGCGTGTGGCCCGGTCCATGGCCGGTGCCACCGCTGCACGGCCCAGTCCGCCGAAAATGGGGGCCGCCGCTACACTCGCCACCGCTGCAGAGGTTAATTTCACAAAATTTCTGCGGGTAATTTTCATGATGATTCCTTCATATAATGAGTCCGTCTCCGTTTATCTCCCAGGGCCATCTCTCGTCTCATGGCATCATATGCCCCAGACGGAGAGGGTGGGGCGGGTGAATCCTTGGTTCGCGGCGAGAAAGTCCAGGGAGAGGGACTCCAGGTCGTTGAGAGCGGGGCAGGCCTCTCTATCCAATGCTCGAAAATCGATGGTCTTCATATATGTGTGGCACGTATCGCAGGTCTCCACCCGAAATCCGGGCTCCTCCTCGACGGTGAATCCCTTGACCTGCTCTGGGTCGCTGGTGTCGCAGACAGTACAGGCGAGACGCCGGATGCGGTACTCATGACGACAAAGGGAGCATACGGCAAACCGGAACCCTTCCGTTCCGCGAAGTTCCAGGATGTAGGGCAGCTGGCCGCAGATGGGGCAGCGCCCTGTCTGGCGAATTCCGCCGTTGATTTCCTGCTCGGGCTGCTGATTCGTCAGGGCCTCGACGAGGGCATGGAGGGAGGGCTCTAAGGCCGCCAGGATGAGAAAACGAAGGGCCCCCGGCGCCTCGGGGGTGCGTGTCGCCCAGGCAGGGAGGATGGTGCCTTCACCCCGAAGGCATTCATGGATCGCTTGGCTCAGATCCAGCTCTCCAGTCTCCAGCCCCCGGCGAATCTCGGCCGTGGCCCCGACCATAGGCGCTGGGACTCTCTCTGCCTGATCTGTGATCATGGTAAGGATCTGATCGAAGAGGGCGACACACTTCTCTCGGTCCAGGGGGAGGGTCTCCGGGGTGAAGAGTGAATCCCCCGGTTCGATCTGCCGACTCGCGCCGGAAAGGCAGGCCGGATCGAGGCAAACCCCATGGCGCGCGTCGTCCTGCAATGCGATAATCTGTCCGAGGAGGTAGACCAGATCCTGGGGCAGGTGCTCTTTTTTTTTCAAGGCGTCCAGGGTTTTTACAGTGATTTTTTTGCTCGTCTCGGCCGGTTTCAAATCTATGGACTCCTTTGAAGTTGACGCGAAGGGCCCCGGGGCGCTTCATCGATGCGGTGCGATTATTAAAAAACAGATGATTGTGATGGCAGCCTCTGCCGTCTAAGGGGCCGGATGCCTTTAAAAAAAGCCTTTCGGTGTTCCCTCATTTCATACCCTGTATTTGTCATCTGCCCTTTAAACGCTGTCCCTTTTTTTAAAGGGGCCTTTCCTTAAAGATATCTGTGCCATTAAAAATAGTCATAAATTATAAGCAAGGCGGGTGCCAAGTCACCTATTAAAATTAGAGGGTGTCCCCCATTTTCTGGGGCACAAGGGGGGGAACACCCGGATAGAAGTGACTTTTTTTGTTCTGAAATGGGCGCGCTTCTTTTTGTTCCCGCAGCGGGGGGCCCCAGCCTTCTAAAGCCAGGAGGGACGATGGATGTCAAAATGACCCGTGGAGGGAACGTGGCTGGGTCATTTTGACACAGTCCGTTGCAAGGGAACGGGCAGGCAAAGGAGCGCGTAAATGATAAAGAGGAGATGGGACAGGATCTTTGTGCAGATGGTTTTTTAGGAAATAGTGGGGCTGGATTGAAGTCGGTGATTTAAGGTGTCTTAGGCGATATGGCCCTGGGAGTGTGACGGGTTTTCAGGTTCCAGGGGATGAACGCATTGGCAACCGGAGGCCCCCAATCTAAAGATGCCTCGCTTGGCCCTGCTGGGAGCCAACCTTTTGCCTGATTTGAAACGTCGGGATTGCCAAATAAGCTTTTATTGTAACAATGCCAGGCCTGGGGTCCAGGGGATTTATCTCCTGGCCGCTGGAGGCTCAGTTTTTACGTTCACCATAGAGGGCACATTTTTGCCGCTGAATTGTTATTTTAATTTTAACCGCGCCCCTATTTTTTCTCTCTTTAACGGGCGTATACAAAAAACGGCCCCCCTCAAGGGGTGCTGTACAAAGGTATGGATCGATCTATATGAAGCGAATGTCTATTTTTATCATGGGTCAGTTTTTTTTATTCTGGATGATCTCTTTTACCGTGTTTTTGACCTCGGGCAACGGAGAGGCCTGGGCCAGATGGCAGTGGGGTGTGCGATACGATGCCAACGCCCTTGAAGGGCCCCTTCTCATTATCCTGATGGTCATGCTTCTGGCTGGCATCGCCCTTGTGGGGCTCTACCTCTATTTTATGACACACTGGGAGCGCTGGCGACGGGAGGGGCGTGTGAATTGCGATCGGAACACCCTTTTGGCCACCATCCCCTTTTTCGTTATCTTCTTTATGATGAACGGCTGTCACCCTTTTTTCCCTATCCTTCGGTTTATGGGGCATCTGGTGACGACCGCGTATGGCATTCCCCGGATGATCACCTATCTGATTCTGCCGCTGACGGTGGTCTCCCTCTTGGCGTGGTGCGTCCCGAAGTTTACTGGAGGTCGCATGAAGATCATCGTCTCCGTATGTGCTTCGTTTCTGGCTCCTTTTATCGTCACCTTAAGTGATGCCATGGCCGGCGGGGCCAGGATTGGTTGGGCGGGCTACCTGAACTTGGCCGATGCATCCATCCCGACTTACCTCACCGCCTCGGCGTCTCTGGCCTATCTCGGGTGCATTCTTATCCTGATCTATCGTGGACGCCATTTTGGGTAACCCCTTCAATAGGGGCCATGCTCTCTATGCTTGAAATGCCGATGAAGATATGAGACTCTTTTTTAGATGTTCAACATGTCTTTATTAAAGAAAAAATTTGCTTTTTCATCTTGTAAATACCATCGATGAAAGAGCCAGGAGGAGGATGTCATGCCCCGTATTCCCCGTATGGTCCGGACCGATTCAGGCCAGAGATGTGTCTATCATGTGATCAGCCGCACGGCCCTGGACGGCTTGCCCTTTAAAGATCTTGAAAAAGATGAACTGGTGCGTGTGATAAAGGGGTTTTCCATGGTCTATGCCGTGGATGTGCTGGGCTTTTCGATTATGGATAACCATTTCCATCTGCTGATTGAGATGAGTCCGGGGGATACGCTCTCCGATGACGAGGTGCGGCGGCGATTTATCCTCCTTTATAAGAAGGGGGCTGAATTTCCCGAAGGACAGATGACGCATTTCAGGGAGCGGTTTTCCAGTTTGTCGCATTATGTGAAGGACATTAAGCAGACCTTTTCCCGGTATTACAATGGAAAGAAAAAACGAAAGGGGACTCTATGGGGCGAGCGGTTTAAGAGTGTCATCGTCGAGAAGGGGAGTACGGTGATTCACTGCCTGGCCTATATCGATCTGAATGCCGTGCGCGCAGGCATCGTGAAGCGCCCTGACGATTACCGCTGGTGCTCGATCGGGTATCATGTCCAGGCTGATAATCGGGACGGTTTTCTCTCTTTGGATTTCGGGTTGGCGGAGTTTGGCGTCGACGATGATCAGCGGTTAAAACAATACCGGGAGTATCTTTATCACGCCGGAGCCATGGATAAACGGGGAAAGGCCAAGATTTCAAAAAAGGTCCTGTCTGGAGAGATCTCTGATGATTTTGAGCTGAATAGAATAAGGCGGTTTAGGTCTCGGACGCGGTACTTCACCGATTCCGGCATTATCGGCTCTAAGGCCTTTGTATTGGAGACCTATGCGGTGTTTAAAGACCGTCTTTTTGCGAGTCGAGAGCGAGTGCCCAAGCGGGTGACGGGCATCGATGGCATGTACTCTATGAAGCGGTTGACGAAAGGTTGACCTTGCGATGGACGTGATGAGGTGCGCCTATTCATGGCCCTTTCGTCTATGTCGGGTCATTTTGAGATGAATCGAGAGGCTGTTTAGTGACATGTGGGATGGCTTCCCTGCGATAAGAGGGGCCTTCTTTTATTGAAATGGTATCGAAATGGGAGACCTCTCTCCACTGACATAAGAAACCTGGCCCCTGTTTCTGGCCCCTGTTTAATAAATCAAGGCGTGGTAAAGAGGTCTAACGAATACCACTGCCTCAACGACGCCATCTCGTAAAACCCGGCACCACGACGTTCCCTTTGGGTTAAAGGGCGCGGCGTGGTGCCATGGGACACTTTTTACGGTGCTTTTTTCAAAAAGCGACCTGCCGGAGCTCCTCCTGGAACATCCCTGGAATATCATCACTGACTTCAATGGCCTTCACGTCGTAAAGCTTCTCCAATTGCTTGATGACCTGGGGCAATCTCTCATCGTGCGTCACCAGAAGCTGCATGCAGCTCTCGGTGGTGCCGGTAAGACCTGTGACGAAGACACCGTCAAGATTGTAATTTCGCCTGGCAAAGAGCCCGGAAACCTGGGAGAGGACTCCGGGATGGTTGGCAACGGTGAGTGTAATCAATTGATCAGACATGGGCGGCTCCTTCAATCATGGATGTGTTGGTGCCTCC
>JABXKT010000047.1 GCA_013619155.1 Desulfobacteraceae bacterium | reverse complement strand
CTCTCAACCGTCTGGTAGCAGCGGATTATTCGGATGGTGCGAGCACAACGTCGATTACCTATGTGTATGATTCCGCCGGGAATATAACTTCCACGACGAGCGATGGCTCCGTGCTGGACACCGATGGCGACGGATTGCCCGATACTCTCGAACAGACAACCTGCACGGATCCGAACAACAGTGATACGGACGGCGACGGCATTGCCGACGGTGCTGAAGATATGAATCGGAACGGGAATGTTGATGCTGGAGAAACCAATCCTTGCATCAGCGATGCGGGTGAAGGAGAGATTGGGAATGTAGGGATCATTACCGGTTCCATTTCCATGAACGGTGAGGTTCTTGATCATGGAATCAGCCTCAATGTGTTTACAGGTAATCCTCATGGTAGGTTCGATCATGTCAGAAATTTTTACAGCCCGACAGGGACTTTTGAATTAAAAGAATTACCCACAGGTATTGATCTCTATTTACAAATTTCTCCCAATAACGGCGATACCTTTTCTCCCGGTTTTTACGTCCAGGATGGTGGGCAGACATCTACTGTCTACAATGCATCTGTTCTCAATCTTGTTGAAGGGCAAACCACAGCAGATATAAATTTTACACTTGTGCCGGCACGTGGCGGTATGACTGGCAGAATTACAGATAGTCAGGGCAAGTCCTTATCCGGTATTAAATTATCTGTGTACTGCGATGCCTTTAAACATAATTGGGAGACAATAACAGCCGATGACGGCAGCTATAGTTTTGAAAACCTTCCTGCCGGATATTTCGAAGTAAGGCTTTACCATGACTATGATTATTATATGGATGACAACAGGCACGTCACAGTCTCTGATGATGCGGTCACAACGGTCGATGAGATTCCCGTTAAGAAAGGTGCCGTCATTACCGGCAGAGTTGTAAATGATGCGAATAATCCGGTGCCCGATGTCCGTGTGGTTGTCGACTATGATGATATCAGCCATCATCTGGACATGAAAACCGATGACAACGGCGGGTTCCGGTTTGAACATCTGCCTGAGGGATATCTGGAACTCCGGGTCGAGCCTGAATTTGCAACCGGGCTGGTCTATGACGAGGATGAGCTCCGGCTTGGGCGTGACCAGATCAAGGCGATGGGGGACGTAGTCGTTCATCAGGGTTTTGCTGTCACGGGAACGGTTCTAAACAGCGGTGGCACCCCCAGTGCGGATGCAGAACTTGACTTCGAAGGATTTGCTGAGAGCCCCCATGTCAGAACAGACAGTGATGGGACGTTTGGGGTAAATCTTAAGCCCGGTGTTTATGGCTTGGCCAGTGACGAGGATGATCGGGCAACCAGTGAGTTCCTCCCCTATACGATTGTCACGGTTGAGGGTGGACCGGTTGCCCTGGGAAATATATCCACAATTGCACGAACGGACGCCAACAAGATTTCAGTGACCGTAAATGGAACTATAGATGAGGATTTTGATATCACTTTGTTTGATTTTCCTCTGACCTGGGAAACTCTCCCTTATCAACATGATATTGATTATATTGAGTCAGATGGTTCGGATGGCAATTCATTTACGCTTCATTACAATCCTGCCAAAACAGATTCCCTCATGCTTATGCTTGTCAGTGGATTTGGAAATGAGTCAGGCACCGTTTATGATTTCATGGAGTTTTCATCCATTCCCGACGGTCCGGTTACGCTGAATTTCACGCCGGGCGCCCATAACATTACGGGAAAAGTGACCCAAGACGGTCAGGACTATAGAGGGTTATCGTCTCTGTGGACAGAAGAGGGCGTATTTGCAGCAGTTTGCGAGACAGATGCCAATGGAAACTATAAATTCCAGAATGTGAAGGCTGGAACATACAAGGTCTACTTTTTGGGCCCCGACTATCCCGAAGGTGTCTGGAGCGATTGGGTTACAGTCGATTCAGACAAGATAGTGGATATGGAGCTGACGGCGGACCCTACCATTAATAACTTTGTTGATATCACACCCATTCAAATGTCAGATGGTTCTGTAAAAAATGATTGTTCTTTAGCAAGTAATTATCGTTCGCATGTAAACATCCGTTGTAATGTAACATTGTATGGCGATGTGACTATCGCAGGTAATGTAAATTTTGAGAATTATAATTTGGACCTAAACGGCTATACGTTAATAGTGGGTGGTGATTTGATCCACTCGGGCGGTACATTGAATGTAAACGGCGGCACCCTGATTGTCGAGGGAGACTACCGTATCCAGAACCCGACGACCGACGCCGATGGCAACCCGGCTTATAGTTACAGCAGTGGAATATTGAAAATGACCAACGAGCCGGACAAGATACTCGTGCAGGGTAATTTTGTTATGGACAGCTACCAGAACCATTCGAGTTATTTGACCTCTGGAGAGCTTGAGGTTCAGGGAAGCTTTACTCAGTTGAAAAGTTATAATGCATACGCTTTACCAACTCTGTTTAACTTTCCAGCGAGTGGCAGCCACCGGGTGCTGCTCTCGGGGACGGCGGAGCAAACGGTGAGTTTTGCAACCCCCGGTTCAAGTCGCTCCCACTTTAACGTATTGGAAATCACCAACAGCTCGACAGAGGGCATTGATTTTCTGACGCCCATAGCCGTTACAGGTTTATTCCAGCACAATAACAACACTTATACCTTAATCGATGGTTCAATCTTCGCAGATACGGATGGAGATTCCATTCAGGATCATCAGGACACAGATCCGGAAACCTATACAGACAGACCGCCTGAGTTAACGGTTCCAGAATCGATTACTGGTGCAGCTGTTGATGCTGATGGCATTGGTGCCACCGCTCCAGTCATTCAAGAATTCTTAAGCAGTGCAATTTCAAATGATTTATTGGATGGTAGCAGCTTATCGATTACACATAATGCTCCAGAGATCTTTCCATTGGGTGCTACGACTGTAGTGTTTAGTGTCACAGATTCTGGCGGCAATACAGTAACCGGAAAATCAACAGTAACGATCAACGACCAAACACCACCGCAAATCACGTTAAAAGGCGTATCATCTATAACGGTGAAGTTGGGAGATGCCTATACCGATACTGGTGCTTCAGCATTGGATAATGTGGATGGAGATCTTAGTGAAAACATCCAGATCGCTGGCAGTGTGGACACCGGCACTGTGGGCCTTTACACCTTGACTTATACCATCAGTGACAGCGCAGGCAATGCCGCTATGCCGGTAACCCGAAGCGTTTCGGTTCAGGATGGGGACGCTCCGGTGGTCATCCCCCCTGCCAATATCACAGTTGCTGCAACAGATGCCGAGGGTACGGTGGTAGATCATCATGCCATCGCCACCTTACTGGCAGCGGCAACGGCCCATGACAATGTGGATGGGGTTATTACCGATATCAGCCACAATGCACCAACGATGTTCCCCATAGGCGTTACGAAGGTGACGTTCAGTGCCACCGACAACAGCGGCAATACCGGCAATGCGCAATCCACGGTGACCGTGGCCGACCAGAGTGGCCCGGTTATCGCACTCAATGGTAATGGTTCCATAACGCTAAACATTGGCGATAGCTTCACCGACGCGGGGGCCACTGCCATTGATAATGTAGATGGAAATCTTAGTGGGAGCGTCCAGACCAGTAGCAATCTGGACACCCATACTGTGGGACTCTACACCCTGACCTATACCGTCAGTGACATGGCTGGCAACGCCTCTGCACCGGTGACCCGAAGTGTCTCGGTACAGGATGGCTCCGCTCCGGTGGTCATTCCTCCTGCCAATCTCACGATTGCGGCAACAGATGCCGAGGGTACTGAGGCTGATCATCATGCCATCGCCACCTTCCTGGCAGCGGTGACGGCCCATGATAATGTGGATGGAGTCATTACCGACATCACCCACAATGCTCCGGATATATTTTCCATAGGCGTTACGAAGGTGACCTTCAGTGCCACCGACAACAGCGGCCATACCGGCAATGCTCAGGCCACGGTAACGGTGGCCGACCAAAGCGGGCCGGTTATCACACTCAATGGGAGCCACTCCGTCACCCTAAACGTCGACGACAGCTTCACCGACGAGGGCGCCACCGCCATCGATAATGTGGATGGAGATCTTAGTGGGAGTATTCAGATCGATAGCAGTGTGGACACCCATACTGTGGGGCTCTACACCCTGACCTATACCGTCAGTGATATGGCTGGCAACGCCTCTGCACCGGTGACACGGAGTGTCTCGGTTCAGGATAGGATCGCTCCGGTAATCATCTCCCCCGCCAATCTCACGATTGCGGCAACAGATGCTTATGGCACGGAGGCCGATCATCATGCCATCGCCACCTTCCTGGCAGCGGCAACGGCCTATGACAATGTGGATGGTATCATCACCGATATCAGTCACAATGCACCAACGATGTTCCCCATAGGGGCGATAACGGTCATCTTCAGTGCCACTGACAACAGCGGTAATACCGGTAATGCGCAGGCAACGGTGACCGTGGTCTCGGCTGACATTGACAATGATGGATTACCAAACGATTATGAAATAGCCAATGGGCTTGACCCAGATAATGCTGGCGATGAAGCCTTGGATATGGATGGCGATGGCTTGACCAACTTAGAAGAGTTCCAGTCTGGAACAAATATCTCTGTGGATAATGTGCCACCGATATTGGTAGTTCCTGATGACATTGAGATTGATTCTATAGGGGCTTTAACTGCAGTCCACTTAGGTACTGCATCGGCTCATGATTTTAAAGACGGGGTTGTTGTACCAGTCGTTAATTACTCGGGGCCTTTTTCTACTGGACACCATGAACTGACTTGGAGTGTCACAGACTCCAGTGGCAACACTGTGACCGATAAGCAAATTGTTGATGTTGTACCAATGGTAAACTTTGCCCCCTCACAATCTGCCGATGAAGGTTCTGATATTATTGTGCGGGTTCTTTTGAATGGCCCTGCTGCGACGTATCCTGTGACGATTCCGTATACCATTGGTGGTACTTCGGAAAATCCCTTAGATCACAACCTGATTGAAGGCGCAGTTGTTATCTCGTCTGGAACGCACGGCACCATTAACTGCCAAAGTGCGAGAGATGATGTCCAGGAAGAAACAGAAACTATCGTTATTTCAATGGGTACACCCCACAACGCCATTTCTGGTTCTGTAACCAAACACATTGTAACGATCAAAGAGGAGAATATCGCTCCTGTACTTAATCTGACAATCAGACAGGGTGGCAAATTGACAACAACCATTGCAACAGACGGTGGAGATGTAAGGTTGTCTGTCGATGTAACGGATCCAAACCCTGATGACACTCACGCATATGATTGGAGTGGTACTGACACTATATTAGTGCCAGATGAAGAGTTAACAAGCGAGACGTATACATTTAGCCCAGAATATTTACCAGAAGGATTCTATGGTATCAATTTGATCGTCACTGATAGTGGTAATCCTGAACTGAATGGTTCAGCAAACAACCTTATCAAAGTTGTTATCTCGCCACCGGTATTATCGAACAACAATGACAGTGATGGTGATGGATTTACTGATGCAGAGGAAGGTATGGGGGACTCAGATATGGATCGCATCCCCAACTATTTGGATTCTATTACTGAGTTGAACTATCTCCCTGCTGTAGCTGGCTTTACTGGCCTTATTCAAGGTGAGCCTGGCATGACTTTGCGATTGGGGAAAACCAGTTTTGCCTCAGAGGTTAACCATTCATCAGTAAGTTTTGAAGATATTAAAAACCATGGTGGAGAAAGTGGTGAGGCTGTCGGTAATGCCAAAGACAATATCTACACATACCCCTGTGGTATATTCGATTTTGAAATACTGGGGCTCCAGAGTGCGGGTGATTCAACAAAAATTGTTATCCCCCTGGACGAGGCCATCCCCCAAAATGCCGAATATCGAAAATATACACCAAGCACTGGGTGGACACGATTTGTGGAAGACAACCAAAACACTATTTCCTCTGCACCTGGCACCCCGGATGCTTGCCCTGCTCCTGGAGATACCACCTACTCGCCTGGTCTAAAAGCCGGGAATTACTGTGTTCAGCTTATCATTGAAGATGGTGGACCCAATGATACAGATGGACTTGCTGACGGTATGGTCTGCGACCCAGGTGGCATTGCCCAGATTATTGAAACTAATAATGAATCCGAAGTTAATTCAGAAGAAGAAGTAAGCCGTGGAGAAGAACAAGTAAGCGGTGGAGAAGAACAAGTAAGCGGTGGGGGGGGAGGAGGAGGCTGTTTCGTAAGGAGCCTTCTTGAGTAACACTATTTGAACAATATGATTTAAACATTCAACCTGCATGATCTTTTATGCAGGTTGAATGTTTTTAATTCGTGAAATCCGTTCTTCCATGCAGAATCTAAGTGAAGGTATGGATCGGCCCAGAATTTGGGGCTATATAGAAGGGGCCCTTCTATTTTCGGTATGGATCCTTACACCTTGCGTAGGGATTGCCACACACATCATTGGTTACGGTCTGGAAATATCATGACCTCTGCGATGAATTTGGCATCATTGCGACATTTTATTTTCGCGAGGCATTGATCATGACCTCTGTGACAAATTGCTCACTATTTCTCGTCGTCCAGTAATCCGTCACATACCGTTCATATGATTTTTTACCAAGAATATAGGCGTGTTTACGTGCCCATCGGCATATCTTGTCATATGTGTTATGAATGGTTTCGTGGGGTCCGATGTGATAACACGAGATCATCATCTGTCCGCCGAACGTCATTTTTTCATGATCCTGACACGGTTTTAATGTTTTTTGCATAATGCGTATTTTTTGATTTTTATTCTCTATACGCTCTTGGAAAGAGGTGAAATTTAATATGACAGGGCCGGTGATCTCATTATTTACTTTTTCTACATAATTTGTGAATTTAATATTGATGATAGCCGCTTTAATGTCATTATTAAATGATTGTTCTTGATAGAGAAAATCCGACGCGTCCACATATTTAACGGCCACTTCGTGGATATCATTGTCGATGACCATCTCGGCCTCTCGAATTAAGTCGTGCCAGTCTTTCACCGAGGCGAATTGTCGGCGTGTCTCGTCCTCTATTTTTTTAAGTTCGTCAATCTTGGCGGTAAACGATCGTTTGATGGTTTTATAGGCATTGCCCTCGATAAATTCCCGCATCTCATCGAGTTTAAACCCCATCTGTTTGTAATATTTTATGACGGGCACGGCCAGTAGTGATTCGTTGGAGTAGTATCTGTAATTATTGACGCAGTCTCTTTCGGATTTGATGAGGCCAATCTTGTCATAATAGCGCAGGGCTTTTTTTGATACATTGCATATTTTACTCACTTCCCCCACCGAATATCTATCTTTATACTTCATACACCATCCTCTTAAATGGGTGGTAACCTTGATGCTTAAGGCGTGCCTCACATTTATTCAGAGGCTGGACACCATTTTTAAAGTAAACCGAGTGGTTCATTTCGCGAAGAGAGCCTTCTTATGGTGAATGTCCATGGGAAGCCCTGTTGTCGGCAAGCGTTTTATCGTGAGACGCGGGGTCACTTTGCATTCGTCTCTCATCCAGGGTATGCCGAGGGGCTCTTCCTAAAAATAGTCGTATGCAAATATGTAGCGCATAAAAATATCCAGGGGTCAATAAAAAAAGAGTCCCCTTGTGGCGCGGCTATTTTTATGATTTCGTATTTGTTTTTTTTGGATTGACGCCTGAGACTCTGGAAGAGGGGGCCCCTTTTTTTCTACGCCCCATCTCAATAAAAAGATAAGATACTTCGGCACCTTTCTTGCATTTAAACTCACCCCTTTTTCCGTTCCTCTTTAGAGAAAATTGCGTTGACATTCCCCTTAGGGGCAAAGATATAGTCCTCGAAAATCAAGATTTCATCACAGATGATGATGTGCGTGATTTTTATGGCATGTTGGGATTTTCAAGAGATGAATACAAGAAGGGGAGATTTATGATCGAAGCATCGGGTTCGGAACACTTGGTCGCCGTCGCCGCCAAGAAGAAACTATCTGCTGATTTTCGAAAAAAAGGCATTCTCATCGCCTTGTTCTCGGGTCTTTGTTATGGATTTTACACAGCGTTTATGACCCTGGGGATGTCAAAAGGTATCTGGGCCGATTGGTATGGCGCGAATACTGCCGGTTTGTCTGCCTTTACCATTACCTTTCTCTTAGGCGCCCTGGGCGCGGCTACCACCGATACCTGCAGTGCTGTCTGGGCACTACTCATCGCCGTCGTGAGGGGAAAACTGGGCGACTTTTTCAGGTGCCTCAAGACGAAACCGGGCCTTGTCATGGTCGTGGGCGCCCTCATCGGTGGCCCCCTGGCCAGTACCGCCTATGTGGTTGGTCTTATGAAGGCGGGCTCCATCGTCGTGCCCATCAGCGCCCTGTGTCCGGCTGTCGGGGCCATCCTGGCTCGAGTCTGGTTCAAGCAGGAGCTTAACGCCCGGATGATGCTGGGTATTTTTATCTGTTTCCTTGCCAGTCTCATGATTGCCATTCCCAGCCTGGGAGGCGATGCCCCGGACGGCATGTTCGTCGGTATCTGCTTTGGTTTCTTTGCCGCTCTGGGCTGGGGCTTCGAGGGGTGTGTCTGCGGTTATGGCACCTCCATGATCGACTCTGAGGTGGGTATCACCATCCGCCAGGTCACATCGGGCCTTTCAAACCTTATTATTTTGGTGCCTATCTTTGGCATGATGTCCGGTGATGTGAATACCTTGGGTCTTGTCGTCCAGTCCTTTACCGATGGTGCGTCCCTCATCTACTTTGCCCTGGCCGGATTGGGTGCCTATGGCGCCTTCATGTTCTGGTACAAGGGGAACAGCATGTGCGGCGCCGCTCTGGGAATGTCCTGCAACGGCACCTTCTCCTTTTGGGGTCCTTTCTGCTGCTGGATTATCCTCGGTGTGATCTTCGGCCTCGATGGCTGGTCCATTCCGCCCATTGCCTGGGCTGCCGCCGTTGTAATGGTGATCGGTATCTTTACCATTGCATTGAATCCATTGGATTTGTTGAAAAAAAAGGAGGATATGTAATATGAAGCCCTTGAACTATGCGATGCTTAAATATTTTACCCGGGTGAATGAGGCGTGTGCCGATGATGTCATGGCGGCCCTTAAGGGCGAGTACAGCCATTTTAAAGCCTTTAATAAGGGTGACATGATCGCAGCGATCATGACCGCTGAGGCCAACGGGCTTCTCGAGGAGACCCGCTTTGATATGGATTCGAACAAGGAGTTGAGGGTCTATTACCGTGCCCACGAAGAGGGCGCAGAGACCATTAACCACTATATCAAGGATTGATATAAGGTTCGATCTTAAGGGGCCCCTTAACCCTTAAATAAAAAGGGCTTCCTTGGATCTATATTTAGTGTGAAAAACGTCGCCGAAGGCTCTCTCTTGAGCTTTCGGCGGCGTTTTTTTTTGGGAGGGAGATAGGTTTCTCCACCCCTGTCGAAATTGGCCGGACCAATTGCGTTTATCGCCCAGAAAGATATTGACTTTACCCTATAGGGGAGGGGGTAGAGTGCATCCTACGTTATGAGGTTGGATTCGGTTCAATGAACGACTAAGCGAGGGAAGGGATTTTAATGCGTTATCACGGTGAAGAGGCACTTGGGCTCATTGAGACACTGGGGATGGTTCCGGCAATTCACGGAGCGGACCAGATGTTAAAGGCGGCAAATGTTGAGTTGATATCCTACGAGAACATTGGATCGACTCTGGTGACTATTTTCGTAAAAGGGGATGTCGGTGCGGTGAAGGCCGCCGTAGAGTCGGGAGCGGCCGCGGCAAAATCCATTGGTGAGCTGACGGCGCACAATGTCATGCCCCGTCCCATCCGAGGTGTGGGCGACATTGTCTCGGTCCATGACGTCGATGCCGGTCAGGAGGTGGATAGTGATGAACCCCGGCCCCGGCCCAAGGCCCTGGGTATCATCGAGACCTTCGGGATCGTCTTTGTTTTAGAGGCCGCAGACGCCATGCTGAAGTCGGCGGATGTTGAGCTCTTGGGGTATGAAAATACTGCTTCCGGGTACATCTCCGTATTGGTGCAGGGCGATGTCGGCGCGGTTCAGGCCGCTGTGGAGTCGGGTGTGAGAGCCGTTGAGGCGATGAACGCTGAAGTCCACTGCTCCATTGTGATTCCGACACCCCATCCCGATCTGGCAAAGATTACCGGGCTCTACGCCATTGATAAGCTGTTACCCTAGCCGATTTTAAGTGGCGGGGCAGGTGAGGCCGCTATAAACGTTATTTTAATGCAAAGGAGAGGGGAGATGCGCAGATAATGATTATTGACAACGATTTACTCTCCATCCAAGAAGCCCGAATTCTTGCGGAAAATGCGTTCGAAGCGCAGAAGAGACTCGCAACGTTTCCCCAGGAGACGCTGGATGCCATTGTCGAGTGCGTGGCGGATGCCGTCCAGGAGCATGCTCAGGCCCTTGCCGTGATGTCCCATGAGGAGACGGATTATGGCCGGTGGCAGGATAAGCTCGCAAAGAACCGCTTTGTCTGTGGGGTGGCCCGCCGGCATTTAAGGGATATTCGCTGTGTCGGTATCATTGGTGAGGACCGCCAGAACCGGATCATGGATATTGGCGTGCCTCTGGGGGTAATCGTGGCCCTTTGTCCGGCCACCAGTCCCATCTCAACCACCATATACAAGACGCTGATCGCCATAAAATCTGGCAATGCCATTGTTTTTTCACCCCATCCCCGGGCTCGAAAAACCATGGGTAAGGTGCTTGATATCATGATCGAGGCCGCGGAGTCCAAAGGACTGCCCGAGGGGTGTCTGGCCTATTTAAAGACGGTGACACCCAGCGGAACCGCCGAGCTTATGGGGCATAAGGTTACCGCCCTGGTCCTGAATACCGGGGTACCCGATATGCTTCAGGCGGCCCATGGGGCAGGAAAATCGGTAATATACGGGGGGACAGGCAATGGTCCGGCATTTATCGAACGGACCGCCGATATCCGCCAGGCGGTGAGTGACATTATCGCCAGCAAGACCTTCGATCATGGAATTCTCCCCTCCGCCGAGCAGTCCGTGGTGGTGGACAGTTGCATTGCAAACGAAGTCAAGTGCGCTTTGCAGTGTCAGGGTGCCTACTTCATGTCCGAAGCGGAGTCTTTGACCTTCGCCTCACGATTCTTTCTCTCGGGTGGCAGAACGAATTCACAGATGGTGGGCGTCTCCGCGAAAACTCTCGCCAAACACCTCGGCTTTTCGGTCCCCGATGGGGTCACCGTGTTAATCGCGGAGCGAAAATATGTCTCGGACTCCGATCCCTTTTCACGAGAGATGCTCTGTCCTGTCCTGGCGTATTACGTGGAGGATGACTGGATGCACGCCTGTGAAAAATGCATCGAGCTCCTCATCGGTGAAGGGACGGGCCACACCCTCGTTATTCACTCCACCGATGAAGCGGTGATCCGTCAGTTTGCACTCAAAAAGCCTGTGGGCAGGATGCTTGTCAATACGCCGGCCACCTTTGGCGGCATGGGGGTCACGACAAATCTATTCCCCGCCATGACCTTGGGGAGTGGCTCCGCCGGGTATGGCATCACCTCGGATAATGTCTCGCCGCTGAATCTCATCTACATGCGTAAGGTGGGCTACGGAGTCCGCACGGTGGCGGCCATGGACGAGGATGTACCGAAAAATGACACGCTGGCCCTGGGAAAATCTCTCCTGGAAGGGGGGTGCAGCGATGACAATGTCTCGATAATACGCCGTATTTTAAAAGAGGCTATCGGGGTCGTCGATAGCTCGACAGATATATGATGGGAAGATTCTCAGTCAAAGGGAGGTAGTACACTTGGATATCCGTGATTTTTCAAATAAGCTTGCAGAAGCAACAAAAAACCTGAGCGAAGAAGAACGCGCATCTTTAAAAAAGATGTTTGAAGGCATCTCTTCTGAAATTTCAAAAACAGCGCCTGCCGGCCAGTATGTTGCGGCAACCCAGGGCCCCGGTATCCCCGAAGGACCTACCGAGCGCCACGTAAAGCTGAAGGAAAAATTCCTCACCCACGTGCCCACCATCACCACCCACCGTGCGCGGGCCATGACCAAGATTGCCAAGGAGAACCCCGGTCTTCCCAAGGCGATCCTTCGCGGCAAGAGCTTCAAGTACTGCTGCGAGACCGCTCCCCTGGTGATTCAGGACAACGAACTGATCGTTGGCTCTCCCTGTGGCGCTCCCCGTGCCGGCTCTTTTTCTCCCGATATCGCCTGGCGATGGGTCAAGGACGAAATTGATACCATCGGCACCCGTCCCCAGGACCCCTTCTTCATCTCGGATGAAGATAAGAAGATCATGCGTGAAGAGCTCTTCCCCTTTTGGGAAGGACAGTCCATTGACGAGTATTGCGAGCAGCAGTACCGCGAAGCGGGCATGTGGGAACTCTCCGGTGAGTCGTATGTCACCGACTGCTCCTACCATGCTGTAAACGGTGGTGGTGACTCCAACCCCGGCTACGACGTGATCCTCATGAAAAAAGGGATGCTCGACATCGTCAAGGAATCCAAAGAGAAACTGGCCGACTTGGATTACCTGAACCCCGATGATATGGACAAGATCTACTTCTACAAGTCCCTCATCGATACCGCCGAAGGCGTGATGATCTACGCCAAGCGTCTCTCCGATTATGCCTGCGAGCTGGCCGCCAAGGAGACCAACCCCCAGCGTAAAGCCGAGCTTGAGAGAATCTCTGCGGTCAACGCCCGCGTTCCCGCCCACAAGCCCGAGACCTACTGGGAAGCCATCCAGGCTGTCTGGACCGTTGAGTCCCTCCTCGTGGTGGAAGAGAACCAGACCGGCATGTCCATCGGCCGTGTGGACCAGTACATGTACCCCTTCTACAAGGCGGACATCGAAGCGGGACGCATGACCGATTACGAAGCCTTCGATCTCTCCGGTTGTCTGCTGGTGAAGTGCTCCGAGATGATGTGGATCACCAGCGAAGACGCCTCCAAGTTCTTCGCCGGCTACCAGCCCTTCGTCAACATGTGCTTAGGGGGGGTCACCCGAGACGGCATGGACGCCACCAACGACCTCACCTACCTTTTGATGGACGCCGTCCGGCACGTGCGTGTGTATCAGCCCTCCGTGGCCACCCGTGTTCACAACCAGTCTCCCCAGAAGTACCTGAAGAAGATTGTGGAGGTGATTCGTGCCGGTATGGGCTTTCCCGCCATTCACTTCGATGATGCCCACATCAAGATGATGCTGGCCAAGGGCTGCTCTATTGAAGACTCCCGTGACTACTGCCTCATGGGTTGCGTGGAGCCCCAGAAGTCGGGTCGTCTCTACCAGTGGACCTCCACCGCTTATACCCAGTGGCCCATCTGTATTGAGATGGCCTTAAACCACGGTGTGCCCCTCTGGTATGAGAAGCAGGTGTGCCCCGATATGGGACCCCTGGACTCCTTCGATACCTACGAGAAGTTTGACGCCGCTGTGAAAGCGCTCATCACGCACGTCACCAAGTGGTCCAGCGTGGGCACCGTTATTTCCCAGCGCATCCACCGGGATCTGGCGCCCAAGCCCCTCATGTCCATGATGTACGAAGGGTGCATGGAGTCTGGCCTTGACGTCTCCGCTGGCGGCGCCATGTACAACTTCGGCCCCGGTGTGGTTTGGAGTGGTCTGGCCACCCATGCCGACTCCATGGCGGCCATCAAGAAGTTGGTCTTCGATGAGAAGAAGTACACCCTGGCCCAGCTCAACGAGGCCTTAAAGGCCGAGTTTAAAGGATACGATCAGATCAAGGCCGACTGTCTGGCCGCACCCAAGTTCGGCAATGACGACGACTACGTCGACCTTATCGTCAACGATCTCATCAACTTCACCGAGCGTGAGCACAGAAAGTGCAAGACCCTCTACTCGATCTTGACCCACGGCACCCTCTCCATCTCCAACAACACCCCCTTCGGACAGCTCCTCGGAGCGTCTGCCAACGGGCGTGATGCGTGGATGCCCCTCTCCGACGGCATCAGCCCCACCCAGGGCGCCGACTATAAGGGCCCCACGGCCATCATTAAATCTGTATCGAAGATGCCCACCGACAGCATGAACCTCGGCATGGTTCACAACTTCAAGTTGATGAGCGGCCTCTTGGACACGCCCGAAGGTGAGGCGGGTATTATCACCTTGATCCGTACGGCCAGCATGATGGGCAACGGTGAGATGCAGTTTAACTACCTTGATAACGATACGCTGCTTGATGCCCAGGCGCATCCTGAAAAGTACCGCGACTTAGTCGTTCGTGTGGCCGGTTACAGCGCCTTCTTTGTGGAGCTGTGCAAGGATGTTCAGGACGAGATCATCAGTCGGACCATGTTGACTGAAATTTAGTCGGGCATGATGACCGTGCCGTATCAGGTATAGGTGAATAGGGATTTGAGCACTATGAGTAGCGAAAGGGGGCACCATGATTGAACGAAAAGCACGGATTTTCAACATACAGAAATACAATATGTATGATGGCCCAGGCGTTAGAACCCTGGTGTTTTTTAAAGGGTGTCCGTTGCGTTGCAAGTGGTGCTCAAATCCCGAGAGTCAGAAGCGTCAATACCAGGTGATGTATAAGCCGAATCAGTGTGTCCATTGTGGTGAGTGCGTGTCGGTGTGCCCCGTTGGGGTCCACAAGATATCACCGGAGACCGGCATGCACGAGTTCGTCACGGGCAGTGTCTGCATCGGCTGTCGCCGGTGTGAGGCGGCGTGTATCCCTTCGGCCGTCTCCATTGTGGGTGAGATGAAAACCATTACGGAGCTCATGGATATTATCGAAGAGGACAGGTCCTTTTACGAGATGTCTGGGGGTGGCGTGACCTTAGGGGGCGGAGAGGCGCTGATGCAGCCCGAAGCGGCGGCCAACGTTTTGATGGTGTGTAAGCAGCGGGGCATCAATACCGCCATCGAGACTTGTGGGTATGCAAAACCTGTAGAAATTCTGAAGGTGGCCGAGTGCACGGATCTTTTTCTCTTTGATATCAAGCATATGGATTCGGACCGTCACTATGCGCTCACCGGGGTGCGTAATGAGCTGATTTTGAAGAATCTTAAATTACTCCTTGAGAATCGGCACAATGTGAAGGTGAGGTTGCCTCTCTTAAAGGGTGCCAATGACAGTGAGGCAGAAATTTCGGCCCTTATCGAATTTTTGACCCCTTACCGTGATTTCAAGAATTTTAAAGGGATCGACCTTCTGCCCTACCATAAGTTGGGCGTGAATAAGTACAAGCAGCTGGGATGGGATTACCCCATCGAAGGGGATCCGAGCTTAAGCGATGATGATCTGGATCGCCTCGAGGGCTGGATTAAAAAATATGATTTTCCGGTGTCAGTGATCCGGCATTGATAGAGAAGGGGCCGTGTGGCGTTCTTCTTGAATAGTTACGATCGGCCAGTAAAGAGTGGCGGCATGTGAATTCATAGAGAAGGGGCCCTTATCGCCCGTGAATATACAGTGTCAGTCCCACTGAAGTACCAAATCCCGGGAGGTGATGATGAAGGGAAAGGCTTTGGGCATGATCGAGACCATGGGCTTCGTTCCGGCTGTGGAAGCGGGGGACGTGGCGGTGAAAACCGCCGAAGTCACCCTTGTGGGGCTTCAGCTCGTCGGGGGAGGGCTTGTATCCGTCTTAATGGCGGGCGATGTCTCCTCGGTCAAGGCATCCGTCGATGCCGCTAGTATGGCTGCGGCCCGCTTAGGAGAGGTCGTATCGGTCACCGTCATTGCCCGGATGGCCGACGGCCTGGATGAGATTTTGACGGCCGGGAGCAGACGGCCGGAATATCTCTCGGAGCCCCCGGCACCTTCCGGGGGAACGCCTGAGATTAGGGGCGATGCGGTGATGGATACGGAAGGCGTTGATGACGGCGTATCCGTAGATACGCGCCTTATCGCCACAGATACGATCCCCGAGATGTCCTCCCTTACTTTCGAGTCGGGGGACGGGGATACCATAAGCATCCATATGATGGATCTTAAGAAACTGAAAGTGATCAAATTAAGGCGTCTCGCACGGCAACTGTCCGCCTTCTCTATTCCCAGGAGCGAGATTAAGTTTGCCAAGAAGAGAGACCTTCTTGACGCATTTACTTTATATATGAAGTCTTTAGAGACGTAAGGAGTGGAGCGAAGATGGTAGATAAGGATTTACTCTCAATTCAGGAGACGCGAGCCCTGGTTCGCGCAGCACGCGCGGCACAGCCTTCTCTTGCAGAGGCAGGCCAGGAGCGCGTAAACGCACTGGTGGATGCCATCGCAAAAGTCGGCGTCGAAATGGCCGAAGCCCTGGGTAAGATGGCCTCGGAAGAGACAGGCTTCGGTAAGTGGCAGGACAAGAAACAGAAGAACCTTGTCGCCTCCGAAAAACTGGTCAACTACTACAAAGATACCCGAACCGTGGGGATTATCAACGAGGACAAGGAGAAGCGGATCGTTGAAATTGCCGCTCCCATGGGCGTGATCGCCGGTCTCATTCCGTCCACAAACCCCACGAGCACCACCCTCTATAAGGCGATTATCTCCCTTAAGAGCGCCAACGCCATTGTCTTTAGCCCCCACCCCAGCGCGGTGAAGTGCATCACTGCCACCGTGAACATGATCAAGGGTGTCTTAAAGGCCATGGATTTCTCAGAAGATCTCGTAGGCGTCATCAGCGTGCCCACCCTCGAGGGCACCGCCGAACTGATGAAGATCGTCGATATGATTCTCGCCACCGGTGGCAATGCCATGGTGAAGTCTGCTTACAGCTCCGGAACCCCCGCCCTGGGTGTGGGCTCCGGTAACGTGCCCGCCTTCATCGAGCGCAGCGCCGATATCGATATCGCCGTCCAGAAGATCTTCGCCTCCAAGACCTTCGACAACGGCACCGTCTGTGCCTCCGAGCAGGCCATCGTCACCGAGGCGTGCATCGCCGATACGGTAAAGGCCAGCGTCATTGCCCAAGGGGGATACTTCCTTGAAGGTGAGAATCTGGTCAAGGTGAAGCGTGTCATGGAGCGTCCCAACGGCGCCATGAACCCAGCCATCGTGGGCCGTTGTGCCACGGATATCGCCAAGATCGCCGGTATCGAAGTACCCGCGGGCACTACTATGCTTCTCTGCGACGAGCCTGGCGTGGGACCCAAATACCCCTTCTCCAAGGAGAAGCTCACCGCCCTTCTCGGCTTTTATGTGGTGAGCGACTGGGAAGAGGCCTGCGAGCTCTGCTACCAGCTTCTCAAGAACGGAGGCCTCGGCCACTCCATGGGGATTCACTCCAAAAACGAGACGGTCATTCGTGAGTTTGCCCTGAAGAAGCCCGTATCCCGTTTCCTCGTCAACACCCCCACCACCCAGGGTGCCGTAGGAATCTCCACCAATATGGCCCCCTCCTTTACCCTGGGATGCGGCACCGTGGGCGGCAGCGCCACCTCTGAAAACGTCGGTCCCCACCATCTCTTTAACGTACGTCGCATGGCGTACGGCTTGGATGATGCGGCCTGCACCACCTGCACGGCGCCTCCCACGGAGAGCGTGGATGTGCAGGCGGTGACGAATATGATCATGGAACAGCTCAAAAAAATGAGCGGCACCGTTTAAACCCTGCCGGGGGCCAAGCTTTTGCCTGATTTCAAAGATTGGGCTTGATAAACAGGTCTCCGCGAATGATTTCACCCCGAGAATCGGGGTGAAATCATTCGCATCCTGGGGTCCAGGGGATCATCCCCTGGCCGCCGGAGGCAATCTGAATAGTGACACCAAAAAAGCGTCAAAATAACACCCATTTTTAATGCACCAGCATTTTAAGGAGAAGAAAACATGAGTTCACAAAACGCCCTGGGAATGATTGAAACTCGAGGTCTTGTGGGATCCATTGAAGCGGCAGATGCCATGGTAAAGGCCGCCAACGTGACTCTCATTGGCCGCAGCCAGGTAGGTGCCGGTCTCGTGACGGTGATGGTTCGTGGTGATGTGGGCGCTGTTAAGGCCGCCACCGATGCCGGTGCCGCCGCCGCCGATCGTGTGGGTGAGCTGATTAGCGTGCACGTGATTCCCCGTCCCCACGACGAAGTGGAACTGATTCTTCCTCAGCTTAAGGGGTAATAAGCCATGAAAGTCATTTCGGAATCCTATCTGAGAGATCTCTTCAGAAAGGCTGTTCCTGAGACTTTCAGGCTGGAGGCGGGTCAGATTCTGACCCCTTCCGCATCCCAGTTTCTCGGTGAGAAGGGGGTTAAGGTCCTCAGGGGCAATGAAGAGCAGAGTGCCTCACTACCCAAGGTCGCCCCACCAACGAGAGAGGCCGATAAGGCGTCCGGTCCGAAATACGTCTCGGCCATGGACGGCGGTCTCTTTGAGACAAAGCCCGAGCATATGACCCAACTCACCGGGAATATGCTGGTCCCCAAGGACCATGCGCGTATCGTTTTCAGGGGGCGTCTGGACTCCTGTCAGGGGGAGATTCTCCTTCTGCAGGCCGCGGCCCATGAGACGGGAAGAAAGAGCCTGGTGGCGGATCTCGGTGAGATCCTCGAGTGGAGCCGTGACATCATGCGTCGTGATGTCCTGGACACCCCCGTTCCTGATAAGCCCATTATCGGCTTGTCCGATGGGGAGTTAAGGGCCCACTCCCACAACCCGAAAAAGTATGTCGGTATCGACCACCTGATGCCCACCTATGATATGGGCGCATCGATCCTTGGACTCAACCGTTTAAGAGCCCTGGTCCGTGAGATGGAAGTATCGGCGGTAAGCGCCCTGAAAGAGGGGGCTCGTCTGGAAAAGCCCGACATCATTCAGGCCTTGAACCGCATGAGCAGTGCCCTCTACATCATGATGCTCAAGGATAAGAGCGGTATTTACAAGTAGGAGATTCTATGGACCAGAGCAGTTTAGAAGATATTATCAAGAAGGTCATGGGCCAGATGGATGGGGCGAAGACGGAAGAGGCACCCTCGTGTGATGACTCGATTCCCGTGGAACTCTCCGGTCGTCATGCTCATCTGTGTGAGGCCGACATCGAGGCGCTCTTTGGAGGCCCCTTAACCCATGTCAAGGAGCTCTCCCAGCCGGGTCAGTACCTCTGTAAGGAGCGGGTGCGCCTCATCGGTCCCAGTGGCGTCATCGATAACGTGGCGGTCTTAGGGCCTGCCCGCGCGAAGTCCCAAATCGAACTCTCCTTAACCGATGCGCGGATCTTGGGGATGAAGGCACCGATTCGCCAGTCTGGCGATGTGGCGGGTAGCCCCGGTATTGTCCTCACCTCGGGGACCGGTCTCGTCGGCCTCGAAGAGGGGGTTATCGTGGCGGCCCGTCATATTCATATGTCCCCGGCTGATGCCGCGGCGTTTGGCGTCTCCGACAAGCAGAAAGTGCCCGTCTATATGGATGGTGAGCGTCCCGCCGTCTTCAAGGATGTCCTGGTAAGGGTCCACGAGGACTTCTCTTTGGCCATGCATATCGACTTCGACGAAGCCAACAGCTGTGGTCTCGGCCGCAAGGCCCGAGGCAAGATCATGAGTGCTAGCCAGGAGGCGTGATTTGGACTTCTCATCCGTGGATCAGACCATTGCCGATCTTGAAACGTGCATCGAAACCACGCGGGAGGTCTCACCCACCGAAGCGCTCCTCGTGGGTGTGGATTTAGGCACGGCCTACATCGTTTTGGTGGTGATGAACAGCAAACGGGAGCCCGTGGCCTGCGCCATGGAGTTCGCCCAGGTGATCAAAGATGGTCTGGTGGTGGACTACATCGGGGCCATGCAGGTGGTGAAACGCCTCAAGGCCCAGCTGGAGGAACGCCTCGGTCGGGAACTGGAAAAGGCGGCCATCGCCGTGCCTCCGGGAACCAGCGAGTCGGACTGCAAGACCCACGGCTATGTGGTCGAGGGCGCGGGGATGGAAGTGACGAATATCCTGGATGAGCCCACGGCGGCCAATGCCGTTTTGGGGGTTCAAAATGGGGTCATCGTGGATATCGGCGGTGGCACCACCGGCCTCTCCATTTTGGAGAACGGTAAGGTGGTCTACGTAGCCGATGAGGCCACGGGAGGCACCCATCTCTCTCTCGTTCTCTCCGGGGCTTACAAGGTGAGCTTCGAAGAGGCCGAGGATATCAAGAAGGATAACTCTCGGCACACGGAGATCTTTGCCGCGGTACGTCCCGTGATTCAGAAGATGGCATCCATCGTGAAAAAACATATAGCGGGACGTTCTATTTCATCGATCTACCTCGTGGGGGGCACCTGTTGCCTCACCGGCATGGAGACCGTCTTCGAAAAAGAGCTGGGGATTCCCGTGCACAAACCGGCCAACCCCTTTCTCGTGACCCCTATGGGCATCGCCTTAAGCTCTGTGACGCGAGAAGACTAGGAGAGAGCATGGATTTGGAAGCACTGGTAAAAGCCATCACCGCCGAGGTTTTGAAGCAGGTGAATGGACAAGAGGCGACCCCGTCGGTACTCATTATTGGGGATCGGTCCTGTAAAAAATGCCAGGCCGTCGAAAAGCGCCTCGGCACAGGGCACACCGTTCTCTACCCCGATGCGGACCCAGGGACAGATGTGGCCGTACGCCGCATCGTCCCCTACCTCTCCATCCGTCACATGGCCGATATGGCCGTGGGAAAGGCGGACGGACCTTTGATGGAAACCGTCTTGGCCGCTCTTTTGGCCGGTCAGCCGGTGGAGGTGATGGAGTTTGAGTACAAACGCCACGCCGATACCGCTCCCGAGGGGTTGATGCGACTCTTCGAGGGCCAGGAGGCGACTCTGGCCTCCTTCGGTCTCACCGCCATGGAGATGACGAAACGCGAAACGCATCGGATTCGAAAATCTCTGGTGACGGACGCGGATGTGGCCGAGGCCAAAGAGAAGGGGGCCCGTGAATTACGCCTTCCTCTGGCCACCCAGATGACCCCCCTGGCCGTGGAGAACGCTCGAGAGCTTGGGATCACCATCTCCCGGGGCTGATGAGAGAGGGTGAAAGCGCCAGCCTCCGGCGGCCCTGCCGGGAGCCAACCTTTTGCCTTATTTTATCAAGGACGGGGTTGCCAAACAGATTTTTATAGTGACCATGATGGGCCAAAGGCCCGTCATGGTCACTAACTTGGGGTCCAGGGGCTCAGTCCCTGGCTGCCGGAGGCTTAGTTTTAAGCCCCCTTTATAAGTCGAATCGTTACAAAGAGATGTGTGGGAGGGGACCGAGATGATCGTTGGCAAAGTGATCGGCAATGTATGGGCCACGCGAAAGGAAGAGGGACTCACCGGCATGAAACTCATGGTGGTGAGGCGCCTGGATGCCTCTACCAATGAGGCGCTGGACTCCCTTGTCGCCGTCGATTTTATCGGCGCGGGCATCGGGGACCGGGTCCTGGTGGCCATGGGCAGCTCCGCCCGGAATGTGGGCGGTATTGCCGATGCACCGGTAGATGCCACCATCGTCGGAATCATCGATGAGGTTGAAGTTCGGGATGGGGTGTAAATCATGGCGTCGCTGGGCATTGTAGAGAGCAGAAGCATCGCGGCAGGGGCTCTACTTGCCGACATGATGGTGAAAGCCGCCGGCGTTACCCTGGTCAAGGCGGGAACGATCTGTTCTGGCCGGTATATGATCCATGTGACGGGGGATCGAGCCTCTGTGGCCACCTCGGTGGCAGCCGCCGAAGGGGCCGGTTATGCCCTGGCGGGGAGTTACACCATCGGAAATGTCTCTAAGCAGGTGGTCGACGCCCTGAAACGTGGGGTCTCCGTCACCGGCCGTGGGGCCATCGGTGTGGTGGAGTGTCGCACCGCCTCCTCGGGGATTGTGGCCGCCGATGAGGCGGTTAAACGGTCCGACGTGGAGTTGGCTCGCATCGTGACAGGAAACGGTATCAACGGAAAATCCTATTTTGTGATGATAGGCGATGTGGCCTCGGTGGAAGAGTCGGTTTTGGCAGCAAGAGAGAGCCTTGGAAAAAATCTTGTGGAGGCGGTGGTGATACCTTCCCCCGACTCCTCGGTGCTTAAGGCCTTGGTGATGCGTTCGTAAAAAAGATGGGTATAATCTACAAAAAACGAGGGGAATCATGGCAAAAAAACTCGTGAACGAAAAGGGCGTGGAGGCACTCGTCATTGGCGAGACCTTCTATATGGATGGCAGCATCATCCTCACCCCGGGTGCCAAAGATGTTCTACGCGACAAAGGGGTGACCATCGTCTACGGCCCCCGGCCTGAGACGTGTGAATCTGAGGCGTGTGAATCAGAAATATGTAAACCGGACATGTGTGCAAAAGATCGGATTGAAGCCACCGTTGCCGGCCTTCTTGAAAGAGAGTACGGCATCACCGATGAAGATCAGGTGAAGGCGCTCAGCGCGATCGTGGCCGATATGATTCAGCAGAACGCATAACTTTTTTGTAACGATTTAGCTCGAAAAAAAGCCTTCGGCGGCACGGGTGGCAAGGCCACTTGGGCAAACGTTTGACCCCGGCAGGGCCGACGGAGGTATCGCTGAATAGTTACCCGTTTTTTTAAAAGCAGAGATTACTTTTTAAAGGGAGACGTAAAAAGATGAAAGCATTGGGAATGATTGAAACCAGAGGTCTTGTGGGCGCCAGATGAAAGCATTGGGAATGATTGAAACCAGAGGTCTTGTGGGCGCCATCGAAGCAGCAGATGCCATGGTAAAAGCGGCCAACGTCGAGTTGGTGGGTCGTGAGCAGGTGGGTTCCGGTCTCGTGACCGTCATGGTTCGTGGTGATGTGGGTGCCGTCAAGGCCGCTACCGACGCCGGTGCCGCCGCCGCCGACCGTGTGGGTGAGCTGGTGAGTGTTCATGTGATTCCCCGTCCCCACTCTGAAGTGGAGCTTATCCTCCCCCAGAAGCGAGAAGCGTAAAGAGGTTTTGGCCGGGGGTGGCAGACAAGATAGCATCCCCGGCCCCTCGCGTCTCTGGAAATGGAGATAAATACAGTTTTTCTCTCTCTTTCCAGAGAGGTGAAGGCGGTACTATAAACCCTTACTTTAAATTCTACCTAAAAGTTGTATTCACCGCTTTGTGTTATGACCAAAATGCTACTATTACGAGTGTTTATGATGCAGATCTGCCGCGTTACCAGACAATTGCGGTAAAATACTACAGCTGCATGTCCGGCGCCTTGCATATCCGGCCAAAGGACGCTTGCAACTTTTAGGTTCTACTAAAAATTTTCAAGGAGTCCACGATGGATATCAACGAAAGCGTCCTCGAAGAGCTGATCCGAAAAGTAATTGCCGAGCAGATGGGCGGTCCCAAAGCCCCGGCCTTTGAGAAAGTAGTGGACGAGAAGAGTGGGGTGCTCTGTGTGAAGACCTCCACCGTTAAACCCGCCCCCTTCGATACCGGTAAGGCCGGGGATAAGGTGCTCCTCACCGATATCGTCACCCTTGAGGAGAGTCCCCGTCTCGGCTGCGGTGTCATGGAGATGGAGACCACCTCCTTTGACTGGACCTTGAAGTACGACGAGGTGGACTACATCATCGACGGCACCCTAGAGATCGTCATCGACGGTCGCACGATTGTGGGCAACAAGGGGGACATCATCTTCATCCCCAAGGATACCGCCATCGCCTTCAGTGTTCCGAAGTACGCCCGTTTTATGTACGTCACCTACCCAGCCGACTGGGAGTCGCAGTAGGACCTTATGGGGAAAACGAAGCCTTCTATGGTCAAAGTGACCAGAAAAAGGGCCTCCGGCGGCAAGGTGTGCCACCTTGAAAGCGGGTTAACGGATGCATTTTGCCCCTCGTGCCTCGGGGCAAATCACATCCGTATCTAATTTGACGTAAATCCTATGGGCCAAATGTTTATAAAATTATGGCGAAAACGCCGTAAAATTTTTTGATGACAAAGAATTAGGTGCCTGTAAGTATTTTTTTGATGTGCCCATGACGGGCCTTTCAGCCCGTCATGGGCACACACCTGGCGGCCAGGGGATATATCCCCTGGCCGCCGGAGGCGCGGCGTCTCATGCCGCCCTCTTCAAGATATTGATTTTTTTAAGGAGTACTTACGCCGTGACTCAATTTAAGGGACGCACCCAGATTTGCTACGGCGAGAACGCCATCAACAGCCTGGAGACGCTGACGGGGCGTAAGGCCTTTATCGTCACCGATCCCTTTATGGTGAAGATGGGGTTTGTCGACCGCGTGATCAGTGGCCTGGAACGGGCCAATATAGCCAGCAGCGTCTTCGATAAGGTGGAGTCCGATCCGTCTCTTGAGACGGTGCAAAAAGGGACCGTGAAGCTCCTCGCCGACGGTGCCGATCTCGTTATCGCTCTTGGGGGTGGCTCGGCCATGGACGCGGCCAAGGCGATGATGTACTTCGCCTACAAGGCGGATACATCCCGGGGTAAGCCCCAGCTGGTGGTAATACCCACCACCAGCGGTACCGGTTCCGAAGTGACCGCCGTCACCGTGGTGACCGATACCCAGCGGCAGATGAAGATCCCCTTGATCGACGATCTTCTCGTACCTGATATGGCCGTTTTAGATGCCCGTTTCACGCGCTCGGTGCCCCCGTCGGTAACCGCCACAACGGGTATGGATGTTCTCACCCACGCCCTGGAGGCCTTTGTCTCCACCCCGGCCAACGCCTTTACCGATCTCTACGCGGTGCACGCCATCGAATATGTTTTCCGGTATCTCCTGCGGTGCTACCGCAACGGGGATGATATGGAGGCGCGTCAGAACATGCTTCTGGCCTCCTGCATGGCGGGCATGGCCTTTAACAACAGCGGCCTCGGCGTGGCCCATAGCGTGGCCCACACCCTGGGCGGCCTCTTCCATGTGCCCCACGGTAAGGCCAACGCCGTGATTCTCCCCTACGTGATTCGTTTCAACAGCTTTGACGTCCGGGATCGTTATCGCACCATCGCCGAGAAACTCGGTCTCCCGAGCGAGACTGTGGAGCAGGGCAATGAGAGCCTCATCACGGCGGTGCGCTGGCTCAACACCCAGATGGGCATTCCCAACCGAATTCGGGACTTGGGGATCAAGGAAGATGCGTTTCAAGACTCCCTCGAGCTGATGTCTCAACACGCCATGGACGACATGTGTACCAAAACCAACCCGAGACGTCCCTCCCAGAGGGATATTCGCCAGTTGCTCCGTAAGGCGTATTAGGCTGGGGCTTAAGTGAGCAAAAAAGCATCAGCCTTTTATGGTTAAAGTAACCAGAAAAAGGGCCTCCGGCGGCCAGGAGATAAATCCCCTGGACCCCACGTGTGTGACAGTAACGGACCCTTGGTCC
>JABXKT010000220.1 GCA_013619155.1 Desulfobacteraceae bacterium | reverse complement strand
TTTGGGTTTAATCAACATATCTTCTGCACCGTTCTTGGATGAATGGTGTCTTTAAAGGTGGGGGTGATGTGGGCGAGACGCATGGCACAACACGTCCGCCCGAGGCTTGATGGTGGTTTTATCCTCACCGGGGCTGTCGATTTAAGTACCGGAGTAAAAATAAAAGATACAAAAAGCGATGCCTCCGGCGGCGAGGGTGGCGAAGCCACGTGAGGCAAAAACACCTCGAAAGCGGGTGACCGCTGCGATTTGCCCCTCGTTCCTCGAGGCAAAACGCAGCGGTATTCTTATGGAATTTGGATGTTTATTTTTTGATAGAGCCTTGGCTCCATTTAAGCGGGTAGATACCGTTGTATGTCTAATTTTTGTAAATAGTGACTGTCATATATTGGGGTGCAAACGGTTAAAATAGACGTTTTTCCGATTAAATCGACACGCCCGGCCGCCGGAGGCTGGCTTTTCACGTCCCTTTGATCATTAAGGGGTGGGTGTCGAGGGTCTCCACAAAGGCACGGATCTCATCGCGTACCTTGCGGTAGCAGGCGAGTTTTTCTTCCGCGTCGTCGAATGTAAGGGCCATGGTGGGCGGATCATCAAAGCCTACATGGATCACCTTTGCCCCCGTGGGAAAGATGGGGCAGGTCTCATGGGCATGGCCGCAGACCGTGACGACGACATCCAGAGGGATGTCGGAGAACTCGGCGATATTTTGGGAGGTGTGGCCCGAGATGTCCACGCCCGCTTCGGCCATGACCTTCACCGCATAGGGGTTTAACCCGTGGGTCTCGATACCGGCAGAGTAAGCGGTGATAGACTCGCTTTTCAGGTGGCGGGTCCACCCTTCGGCCATCTGGCTTCGGCATGAGTTTCCGGTGCATAGAAAGAGAAGGGTCCGTTTATCTGTCATGATGCGCTCCTCTGTGGGGTGCAGGTTTTTCGGGTTTTTGTTGCCTGGATGATGTGGTGCAGGCGACTTTTGTCGGCGATGATCTCGGGGTCCGTTGCGAGGCGAGACTGGATCCAGGCGATGATGGAGGCCCCGTCTTCCTGGTTTACCTCACGGCACGCGCGATAGTAGACCCATCGTCCCTCCTTGCGGCCTTGAACCAGGCCGGCTGCGGAGAGAATCGTCATATGGCGGGAGGTGGTGGGGGGTTTGATTTTGAGGAGTTCGGTGATTTCGCAGACGCAGAGTTCGTCGAAGGTGAGAAGGGCCATGAAGGTTCGAAGGCGGTTACGATCCGAGAGGGCATTGGTGATGGCGAGGGTGGGGATCATGGTCTCTCCTTAGATATATGTGGGACCAGGTACTCTATAGTTAGTTGATTGGCTAAATATAGACCGATATCATTTTTTAGCCAATGTTTTTTTGTGCGAAAATATGCGATCCGGGTTGGGGTGGGGCTTTTCTTCTTTTTTTGATGTTTTTTTATTTGGGGCGATGGCTCTATTTTTCTTCTCTTTTTTGGCCCTTGAAAGGGAGGAATGGTAGAAAAACAGATCAAGGTGATAGTGGTAGATGCCGAATAAAGATAAGTGTTTGAAGGGGGGCTGCGGTGTTCCCTGTATGGGGAGGATATATCGTGTTGTCCGCCTTGAAAATATAGAGAGTGGGCCATTTTTTTGAATTCGGATATATCAGAGGAAGACGCCCCTTTCATGTTGTTTGGCACCAAGAAAATAGGGAAAGGGGGGGGTGTGGTGAAACTAGTGGATATTGCCTTGAAGAAAAAAATGGTGGGAAGTTTTCTATTGGTCGCCCTGGCTACGGTGATCGTTGGGCTTTTTGGACGATACGCCGTCTCTACCATTCAAGCCTACCTTCGTGAGGTCACCAACGAGAGCATGCCGGCCCTTAAGAATCTGGAGGCGATGCGCGATCTCTCCAGTCAGTATGTCCAGGCCCAGAAGGGATTGTTAAACGCATATTTAGACGAGGAGACCCTCGCGGCAGAACACCTTAAAGTAGAGGCCCTTCGCACAGAGTATGGCCGGCGATTAAAGGATTTTGATGTGACCCGGCACTCGTCGGCGGTGGGGGAGCGGTGGGCGCGATACCTGGCGGTGTTTCATACATGGGAAGAGGCAAACGGGATTTTTTTTGAAAAACTCACAGAACTGGAGGCCACGGGTATCTTGAATCCCTTGCTGGTCCATGCCGATACCCTGAAGGCCAAGGGGGGCTTCGACCTTGCCATGAATCGCCTGGGAGGGCGGATTTACGCCCTGGAGCCCGACGATGATACGGACTGGGGGGCCGTTGCCGCCTCTCTCTCTGCGTGGAGTCAGGACCATGGCCTTGCCAATGGGGTGATCGATGAGGCGTTGATGGGTATCGAGATGGAGGCCTCGTCCCTCGAGCGATACGGCCGAGAGATGGATGCCCTGCTGAAGGCGGGCGCTTACGCCCAGGCGGCCGAATTTTATCAGTTGGATCTCCGGTCGACCCAGGCCAGTCTCTTCGAGGCCTTTGTCCATATCGCCGATGAGGTGGATCGGGCGGTGGCCATCCATCGTGAGATGAACGCCCTGGCCATCGGTCCCTGTCGGGAGGCGCGCCGGGTGACCCGGGCCCGTCTCGATGAGGTGATGGCGGCCTTAGATGATGAGACCCGTCAGATCATGGACGATGGTGAAGGGCTCTACCGGACGATGCAAACGGTCAACGCCATGATTGTGATAATAGCCGTGGGGCTCTCCCTGCTCTTCGGTATTGGTATCAGTGTGAGTATCACCCGTGCCCTGCATGAGGGGGTGGCCCTGGCCCAACGCATGGCCGGGGGGGACCTGACCCGGGGGCTCACGGTAAACCGGGGGGATGAGATCGGAGATCTGGGCCTCTCCTTGAACGCTGTGGTGACGAGTCTCCATGATATGGTGGCGAGTATTGGCGAGGGCGTGGGGCGTCTCTCTGCCTCCTCGAAGGCCCTCTCCTCTCTGGCTGTCGAGGTAAAGTCCGGTGCCGTGGGGACCTCACAGCGTTCCGATGCGGTGGCTGATGCTGCCGAAAAGATGAACACCGGTATCGCCTTTGTGGGCTCATCCGTGGAGGAGGCCGCCGAAAATATCGCCTCGGTGGCCTCGGCGGCCGGGCAGATGGCGGCCACCATCGAAGAGATTGGGAAAAATGCGAACACCGCCAAAGAGATTGCCGATGCCGCCGTGGCGGGGGCGGAGACGGCCACAGAGCAGGTGACCATTCTGGGCGGGTCTGCCCGGGAGATCGGTACCATCTCCGAGACCATCTCGGGTATCTCTCAGCAGATCAACCTCCTGGCCTTAAATGCCACCATTGAGGCCGCTCGTGCCGGAGATGCCGGGCGGGGATTTGCCGTCGTGGCCGGGGAGATTAAGGCCCTTGCCGGAGAGACCTCCGGGGCCACAGAAAAGATTCATATTCAGGTGGCGGCGGTGCAGTCTCAGATTGGGTCCACCGTCTCGGAGATTCGCCATATCTCTCAGGTGGTGGGGACGATGGAGGTCATTATTGCCCGGATTGCCTCGGCCATGGAGGAGCAGGCCATCGTGACCCATGAGATCGCAGGCAGTGTGGCGCTTGCCTCCATGAAGGTGGGGGATGTCAATCGTCAGGTGGGCCTTAACTCGGCCACAGTGGCCACCATTGCCCATGATATTGCTGGGGTTAACGTCTCGGCCCAGGAGATTACCGGGAGCACCGATGTGCTGACCCAGTATGCCGAAGATATGAACCATCTCTCCAAAGATCTTCACGCCATGACGCAGCGTTTTGTCTTGTAAGAGCCTCCCAGGCCGGACAGTGGCGGCCTTCTATGCCCAAAGGAATATGCGGGCCATTTTTTTATTTGCCACCTTGATGTATAGTCCATTTTTTAAATGGTCACCAATTGTCCTGCTCTTCGGGTATTTAGTATCTGGTATGGGATCATGCAATTGCATGGCGTGTTATAAAAATGAAGGTCCTTTTGAGAAGGGATCTTAGAGACGATGTAAGGGAAAAAAACACCATGGATGCAAAGATCCACGCAGTACAGAAACAGGCCAAAAAAGTATTGAAATCCGACTGGACGAAGATCGCGCCCACCTATACCTTTGGATGGGGCGGTCCCCTCTCCTGGGCCGAGGAGATATTTCCCCATATTGTCCCCCAGCTTGAGGCCGTGCGGGAGACGCTCTCCGAGGATCTTCCCATCCTTGTCTATCAGACCCGGGAGAATCCACCGGAAAAAACGGTGGTGGCCATTGCCTTTAAATCCGAAGATGGCAACCCGTATAATATCCACCTCATCCCCAGTGAGACCATCTCCGAAAAGCAGACGAGCCTCCTCTCCTATTTCGCCCAGGCATTCCTCTTTCTATGCGCCTCCGGCGGTTTGCCCGAACCTCAGCAGCCCGAAGCCCTTGCCAAGGCCCTGGTGCGCTTGACCGGTAAAAAATTGATCGCCTAAGGTCTCCCTCTAACTATCGGGGGCTTTGGGTCGGACTCATGGACCAGAAAAGCCCCCACCCCCTTTTCCCCAAATCGTGTGGCAAAGCGGTGGCCTCCCCGGGTAGGACACCTGGTGCCGTGGTGCTTGCACCGCCTCGACGGCCCTCGCTGTCTCGGATTTACCGCCGCGCGCCTTGTCGACCATGCCAGGGTGGGTATTCGCCGTTAGGCGTATCTATGAATCACCGTGTGGGTCGATTTATAGGGGGCTGGGGTGTTTGACAGGGAATCATGGATCGTGGTAGATCTTCTTCAATAGAAACCATCCTTAGCAGGCCAGGGCCTTACTCCGTGCCAATTTTTTGGGGCCAGATTGAGGTCTGCCGCGTCTCTCGAGCCGTATTAAAGACCCCTATTTTAAGTGACCACGTGTCTATGAATTATACGATCCCCCCCTTTTTTTGTGCCCTTTTGTGCCTCCTTTTGATGGTCGCCTGTGAGAACGATGGCGACGTCAAACGCCCCATGGAGGCCGGTACGGTGGCTGTCTCTGCTCCGGAACCTGTGGAAAAAATGACC